>JAIFKX010000249.1 GCA_020049335.1 Paludibacter sp.
CCGTACAAGCTGCTATTATCGAGGCGTTTACCGAAGTATCCAAAAACACAACCGATATCGACGAAATGAAAATCTGGTTGCTCAAGCAAAAACAAACACAACGTTGGGATTCGCCTTCGGCAACTGTAAATGCCATTTACGCGCTTTTACTTCAGGGCAGCGATTGGTTGTCGAACGAAGGAAAAGTAGAGATTAAATTAGGTGGAAAAATCCTCAAACCAAGTTCAACCGAAGCCGGAACAGGCTATTTTAAAGAAACAATTTCGGTTGCGACTATAAAGCCGGAAATGGGAAAAGTTACTGTTTCAACAACTGGGAGCGCGACTTTAAGTCGCACCCCCAATACAACTATTAGTAGCATTGGCTGGGGAGCCATGTATTGGCAATATTATCAAGATTTAGATAAAGTGGAAGCACAAGGTGGCGCTCTAAAAATATCGAAAAAACTTTTTGTTGTGCCAACAATTGAGGGCGCGACTCAAAGTCGCACTCTGAATGCGAATAGCATGATTCCTATCGAACAGGCAAAACTCAAAAAAGGCGACAAAGTAATCACTCGTTTGGTAATTACCACCGACCGAAATCTGGAGTTTGTAGCACTTAAAGACCTGCGTGCGGCCTGTTTCGAACCATTTGAACAACGCTCGGGTTATGTATGGCGCGAAGGAACAGGTTATTATCAAACCACCAAAGATGCTTCTACGCAATTCTTTTTCAACTACTTGCCAAAAGGAACTTATGTGTTTGAATATGAATTGTGGGTAAATAATAGCGGAACATTTACAAGCGGAATAGCTTCGGTACAATGCCAGTATGCACCCGAATTTGTGAGCCATACGGGTGGTGAGCGGATAGAAATCAGGGAGTGAGTGATGTGGTGATGTTCCCCGATAGCTATCTGGAGTGGTGATGTGATAATATCATGATACGAAGATTTGATAATGTGATAATAAGAAAAAATGAGTATATTTGCATATCGAAACAATTGGATTAAAGATTTAATAATCAGCGTCTTTTCAGAGTTAAAAAGAGTGTATTGAAAATTGAATTCTTTAGGTATAATTAAAACTGTAATCTGACATTATTAATTTTTATTTTTGAATTTAATAATGTAATACTATATAAATGATTACAACTATAAAAAAATAGAAAAGCAATGTTACATTAATTATTTTGCTAACACAAAGTAAAAAATGTAATATTGCTTTTTTTAATTCAACTTCTTAAAACTCCCAATGTAAATACCTATTAAAAACTTAACAATAATATTTCTATAAAAAAGTATACCAGTTAAACTATTAATAACTTATTTTCCTGAAAAAGATACCCAAAAAATAGCATTCACAACTATTTTTCTCTACATTTGTATCCGTAAACAAACAATATCTTATCATTTTCTCATAAAAAATTTATTTTTACCCTATGAACAATTGTTTTATTACTGTTCGGTTCGACCGCATGAAAAATTTGAACCTGAAAGTAGTATATAAAAATCTATTAGATAGCATTAAGTATCTCGAAAATGATAGTACGGAAATTAAGAATGCAATTAATCGCCTCCAATCTTACCAACATCTTACCAAAGTATTAGATACTAAACCTCGTAAGAAGCTTTACACTGCCGAAATAACTAAACTACGCACCCACAACGACAAATTGATTGCTGCCATTCAGTTTCAGTACAAGGCATTGGCGCATGCAAAGTTCGACGAAGATGCTTCACCGATGCTTGTGCTTAACAAACATTTTGCAGAGCTACTTGCAAACTACAAATCAAATAGTGTTTTTCAAAAAAAAATAGTTTTTAAAAAAATTGAATCACATCAAAATAACAACTCGGACTTCAAAAATGCTTTAACAGAGCTGGGATTTAGGCGTTATTTAGTAAAACTGAACGAAAACAACGAAAAAATAAAACAGCTGGAGGAGATACAAAAGGGAGCAGAAAAAGAATTGCCAGCACCCAACACCACGCAGCCCAACAAAGAAAAATTATTTTCTGAAATGCGTTTTTATATGCGCACCATCGAAATATATTTTCAAACACATCCCGAAATAGAAGAAAAAGTATTTGTAAACTTTACCAACAATATCCTGAAAGAGGCGCGAACACAGCTGCGCAACACCACCACGCGACGCCTGCGAAGAAAAGAAAAAGCAGATAAGAAATTGGCAAGCGAGATGAAGGTAGAAACAGCTGAAAATATATAACGGAATTGATTTTTAATAACAACAAAATATTCTATCTTTGCATAAGGAATAAATTTTCACATAAAGCTGCCCTGTATAGCGTCTGCAACAAATAATTTATACAAAAATGATAAATATTGAAAAGCAGGTTGATTGTTGGTTTGATAGTGCATTTCTATTATTATTATGGATAAAGAATAAGAAAAACCATTTACAATAGAATCTTTAAAATAGTAAAACTATGTATTTAGCAGTAGTACATGTAGAACCATTACCGGATTACCATTTAAAACTAACATTTAAGAATGGTGAAATACGGGTGTTTGATATGAATCCATATCTACATTTAGGTGTTTTTAAAGACCTAAAAAACGCATCTATGTTCAAGACAGTACGTGTTAGTTTTGATACTATTGAATGGGAGAATGGTGCTGACTTAGATCCGGAAATGTTATTTACTGAATGCGAAGCTATTGAAAGCCAACTGGCCAGCGAGCCAGCATCCGAATATGAAATAAAAAAATAAAAATTATACCGTAGAGACACCATTTATGGCGTATCTACCAAAACAACAAACAAAACAATATTATCGAATAAAACCGTATTTTTAAAACATATTAATTAAATAGCATTCTGCTATTGTTCGCGCGATAGAAACCTAGTAAATTTCAAAAAAAAGCGAACGTAAGATTGAATAAGCAAATGCTCATGCCGAACGGCGTGGGCTCTTGACTTATCATCTTACGTAGGTTTTACTAGGGCCTCTATCGCGGATAAGAAAAAGTTCACGCTTTTTGCATCTATAAAGCTGAACTACAACTCTTATCTGACCAATGGCAGCCGCTCGGCAAGCCAATGACAATCATTTATCACAAAGAAGATTTCCTTTATACCCTTTTCCCCGAACTTGCCAATGGCAACGACGACCTGATAATCAGCGCACTTACTGCTTATTATAGCTACGGTGTTTTTAAACCTACGGTTGTAATATCCGGCGATAGTATTCAGATTGATATTGATACAGACAATATTCAAAAACACGAATCCGAATACCGTAAAGTGGTAACTTTTTGCGAAAAAGGAAATTACATCGCAGCCAAACCTCTACTCACTAAACTTATTGCACAAAACCCAACCAATTCCGAATACTACCGCATTCAGGGTCAAATACTGTCGGTCGAAGGCAATCAGGAAGAAGCAATAAACTGCTTAATTGATGCGCTACGCTGGGATGCCACAAACAACTGGGCACTTACCATGATGGGCAATATTTTTGCCAACTACAAAGCCGATTTAACTACGGCTATGAAATATTACCAACGTGCCATTGAATTAAACCCCGAAGATTATACAACCGTGTATAATGTTGGTGCTTTGTACTTTAAAGATGGTAACTTCTCAGAAGCCAAAAAATATCTGTATCAATCGCTTAGCATCAACAACAGCTATCCGAATACTCATCATGTATTGGCACTGATGGCAATGGCTGAAAACGATATTGCATCTGCTTTTTATAGTGCCACACAAAGTTTGCGCTTCAATAAAAGGCAGGATGAACTGTATCGCAAAACGCTTTCGTTGATGATAGATGCGGCTCAAAAGTTGATTGCAACTGATAGCGGTCGAAGCGTTTACCGAAATTTTCGTAAAGAGTTAGAATCTGAATGTGGAAAAACCATCGACATAGTAAAAGATGCCACCATTATAACAGCAGCCAAATGTGAGTTTGCCGAAGTGCATCACCGCAACCGCCATATTGTGCTTTATAAACCCGACTACAAAGCGGTGGAACACCTTGTGATGCACGAACTTTGCCATTTGCAACTGGCTACCGATGCCCGCAAAGTCGGACTAAACAAACTTTTCACTTCCAATGCTGCCAAAAGAGCTGCTTTTGCCCAAAGCATTGAACCAACCGTTCAGCGATTGCGCAAAATGAAGGTGGAAGTAGCCGAAATCAACAAGTTTGTAAACGGACTTTTTGATGGTATAAACCTGCAAGCATACAATGCGCCTATCGATTTATTTATCGAGGACATGCTCTATAACGACTACCCCGAATTACGACCTTACCAATTTATTTCGCTCTATAACCTTATCGAAGAATCGCTGAAAGGCATAACCGACAAGGGCATAGCAGAAATTACACCCAAGGATATTTTTTCGAAAAGTAAAATATACAACATAGTCAATGCTATGCAATTCCGCGATTTGTTTGGCATCGACCTCGTAGCCGAATACGGAGCTAACAAATCGGAACTGCATCAGGCTCAAGCATTTTATACCGAATACTCCGAATACAAAACCGACCGTCAACCCGCAGAGGAATACGAATTGGTGCAACATTGGGCATCCGATTTGGGAATTGATACCTATTTTAGCTTGGTTGACGAACAAGCATATCAAGCTGAAAACACAACAGAGAAAACCCTTCAAGACTTTTTCGACAAGGTAAATAGTGCTATGGAAACGCCAACCACATCAGATAGTGAAGCAGAAATGCGACGCTTCCTAGCAACACAACAAGCCAACGGCACCAATTCCGACATAGTGATTTACATGGTGGAAGCACTCCAGTATTTTGAAAAATTACCAACAGACACCATAAAAACCATAGCCGTAAAAATTGCCCTGCAAGGAGCACAAGGCTTCGACCCGCTAAAACAATACACCGTGGATGCAATACCGAACAAAATATTTAGCGGTTTTCAAATACTTTCCTACTGCTATGTGAGTTTTGCACTAGCCCTGCCCGAAATGCTGATGGAACTGCAACTACCTTACCACGAAGAATATTTGCTGGCAAGGGGAATGAAGAATGGGAAGAATTAAGAAAAATAAAATACTATGGCACGAATTTATGACAATATTGAATTAAAGTTTACAAAAGGACTTCATGATATAATCCAAAATTATGGTGTGAAACGCCTTGATTTTTGTGTGGGTTATTTTAACCTTAGAGGTTGGAACCTTGTTGTTGATGAGGTTGATAAAATAGAAGGAGATGAAATTTATGAGGGTGATTTGAAAGTTCATCGTGTATGCCGTTTGTTGATTGGCATGCATCGCCCACCCGAAGATATTATTCGTAGTTTATATTCTAATCTGAAAAATAATCTTACTGACGCTGAAGATGTAAAACGTTATAAAAGGCAAATTGCTGCTGAATTTCGTAAGCAACTAACCGTAGGAATTCCATCAAAAGCTGACGAAACATCTTTGCGTAAACTTTCGAACCAACTGAAAGAAGGAAAAGTGGTGGTGAAACTTTACTTAAAAGAGCCATTACACGCCAAACTATACCTTGCCCATCGCCCTGCCGATAATTTTAGCTCTATTCAGGCTATTATGGGAAGTAGTAACCTAACTTATAGCGGACTAACTGGACAAGGAGAATTAAATGCTGAATTTGGTGATAGCGATAGCGCCGAGAAGTTGGCAACTTGGTTTAACGACCGCTGGGAAGAAAGGTTATGTATTGATATTTCGGCCGAATTAATTGATATTATTGATGATAGCTGGGCAAGCGATAAAACAATTCCACCTTATTATATTTACCTGAAAACAGCCTACCACCTTAGTCAGGAAGCACGAAATGGTATTAGTGAATATAACTTACCAATCGAATTTCAGAATGAATTATTTGAATTTCAGTCTACAGCAGTTAAGTTAGCTGCAAGGCATTTAGAGCGAAGAGGCGGCGCCATGATAGGCGATGTGGTTGGTTTGGGTAAAACCATTACTGCCTGTGCTGTGGCAAAGGTTTATGAAATGCGAAATGCATGTAGTACATTGATTATTTGTCCGGCCAATCTGCAAGCTATGTGGAAAAAATATGTGGTTAAATATGATTTAAAGGCAGATATTGTTTCATTGTCGAAGCGAATGGACTTTGAATCAATGAAATATTACCGTTTGGTAATAGTGGACGAAAGTCATAACCTCCGAAATAACGAAGGAAGCCGCTACCGCAATATCCGTGATTTAATTAATTATCACGGAAGTAAAGTATTATTACTAACGGCTACTCCTTACAACAAAGATTATAGTGATTTAAGCAATCAATTAAAACTTTTTATTCGGGAAGATGCTGATTTGGGCATACAACCCGAAGCATATATTCGCAGTTTGGGCGGTACACGCGAATTCTCGAAACGACACGCCGAAGATTATATCCGTAGTATTAAAGCATTCGAAAGAAGCCCCGAACAAGACGATTGGCGAGAGCTGATGCGTTTGTTTTTGGTAAGACGAACACGTACATTTATTAAAGACAATTACGCACCAACGGATGAATTTAATGGAAGAAAATACTTGTTGTTTAGCGATGGGACACGTTCGTATTTTCCTGAAAGAATGCCTCGTGCTATTAAATTCCCGACCGAAGATAATGACCAATTCAACCGCTTGTATTCGCAGGAAATGGTTGATTTGATGGCAACATTGAGACTCCCACGCTATGGATTAAGCAAGCATATTGACACCGAAAAGAGCAACGATGCCACCGAAACCGAAAGGCAGGTATTGGATAATCTGTCGCGTGCAGGGGTTCGTATGATGGGATTTTGTAGAACTAATTTTTATAAACGACTGGATAGTAGTGGTGTATCTTTTTTGATTTCACTTTACAGGCATATACTTCGTAACTCACTTTATATTTATGCCATTGAGAATAATTTACTTTTACCAATTGGTGACGAGGGTAATTTACCTGATGGTTATTCGGAAGATGAAGATTTAGAGGGAACATTATTCGAAAAGGCAAAAGAAACGAAAGAAGAAAATGAATTTGTAGACCATATCAGTTTTCATACAAATCTGGACGATTATATTGAAAGGGCGAAAGAATATTACCAAACAATTAGCGGAAATACAAGCAGAATCAGTTGGATTGACAGTCGCTATTTTAAACGTTCGCTAAAACTGGCCTTGAAAAAAGACTGCGAAACGCTGATAAAAATGATAGAACTGTGTGGAGCATGGAATCCGGCAACGGACCAAAAGCTCAATGCATTGGCTAACATGATAACCAAAGAGCACAAAAACGAAAAAATGATTGTGTTTACACAATTCTCGGACACTGCACATTATGTTTTCAAACAACTGAAGAAACGAGGAATTGAACAAATTGCCTGTGTTACAGGCGATAGCGAAAACCCAACTCACGTCGTTGAGCGATTTTCGCCTATAAGCAACAATGTAAATACCGTAATTCCCGAAAAAAATCAATATCGCGTATTGATTGCCACGGATGTATTGAGTGAAGGTCAGAACTTGCAAGATGCACATATTGTAGTGAATTTTGATTTACCATGGGCAATTATTCGTTTGATACAACGTGCAGGACGTGTTGACCGTATCGGGCAAAGTGCCGAGGAAATTTATTGCTATTCATTTTTCCCTGCTGAAGGTATTGAGACCATAATTAATCTACGTCGCCGATTAAATGACCGTATTAACGAAAGCGCCAATATAGTAGGTGGCGATGAAATCTTTTTCGAGGGAAATGAGCAAAACCTCATTGATATGTACAACGAAAAGGGCGGTTCTATCGACGAAGAGGATGATGGCGAAGTTGATTTGGCATCGCAGGCATTTCAGATATGGAAATCAGCTACCGAAGCCAATCCTATGCTGAAAACTATTATCCCCAATTTGAGCAATGTGGTTTATTCCACCAAACAAAACACCGATAGTTCGCTGAAAGAAGGAGTTATTACATACGCCAAAACGCATGATGGCAATGATATGCTGACGTGGATGAATGCAAAAAAAGAAGTGCTAACGCAATCGCAACATACCATTTTGAACATCCTCTCGTGTGGAATAGACGAACCTGCATTAGAGCCATTGGAAAATCATCATGAGTTGGTGGAAAAGTCGGTTTCGCTTATACAGCAGCAAGATGTGCGAACAAGTGGAATTCTCGGCAGTCGGTTTAGTACCAAGTACCGTGTTTTTACCTTGCTCGATGGTTATTGCAAAAGTAATGTAAATACTTTGTTTGTAACTGATGAATTAAAAATGGCGGTGGATGATATCTATAATTACCCCTTGCTCGAAAATGCAAAATACATATTAGGGCAGTATCTGAAACGTGGTGCTCAGGTTATGGAAATAGCTGAGTTGGTAGTGGAACTTCGTAAAAATGATGAGTTGTGCATTGTGAATGACGAGGAAAACAAACACAAAGACCCGCAGATTATCTGTTCGATGGGTTTGAAGAATTGTTGATGTGAAGATGTGATGATATGGTGATGCGGAAATCAATATTGTTAAGAGAAATGATATGACTCCGAAGGAGTCAAATGTTTATAGAAAAGGCATTTTTCTATAAACATACGACCCCAAATGGGGTCGAACATCCTAACTTAACGACATTGTATAACATATTATTTTAATATTGTAGAACCCATCGGGTTCATATATGTATAGAATAACATATTATCATTCAAATATTATAGAACCCATCGGGTTCATATATTTATAGAACATCATATTATCAACATTTATACGACCCCATCGGGGTCGAACATTAATTTAAAAATCGATTTTTCTATAAACATATAATGCCTCTGGCATTCATAAATCTAAATTATTAAAAAATGAATCGAAGTACTTTTAATCAATATCTTACATTCGCACAGTTTGCCGAATTCTTTAATGAATTAGGTTGGGATAAAGCTGGTAATCAGCTAGATACAGCCATTACTGTTGACGAAATAGATTACGAATGTAAAGCCGTATCGCAAAAGCGTGGTTTTATAATTTATGTAGCCGAAGTGGATGCTATACCGCAAAATGCTCAATGCCGCAAAATTGATATAAAGTTACGCCGATACTCCAACGATTATATTTTGATTTTTACCAAGCCGGGCAGCGAACAACATTTGTGGATTACTCCTGTAAAAACAGTGGAAAAGCGTGATTTGGTTACCATAGAATATCAAAACCCCGCTCAGGCTGAGTTTCTGTTTAGCAAACTAAGCGATATCAGTTTTGATTTAGACGAAGAAGTAACCATTGTAGATGTAACAACACGCATTCACAAGGCATTTGAAGTAAATGCCTCAAAGATTACCAAAGATTTTTTCGCTGGTTTTAAACAACAACATAAATCGTTTGCCAACTTTATTAAAGGCATTGAAGTGGAAGGCGATAAACAATGGTATGCTTCGGTAATGCTCAACCGACTTATGTTTTGTTACTTTATTCAGAAAAAAGGATTTCTGAATTTTGACGAACATTACCTCCGCAACAAACTAAAATGGACAAAAGAACAGCAAGGTGAAAATCAGTTCTTTTCCAGTTTCTACAAAGGTTTTTTGTTGATGTTGTTCCGGGGTGGACTCAATACGCCTACACACAATACCGACTTTGAAAAAACCTACGGACGCATTCCGTATCTGAATGGTGGTATGTTCGACGAACACCAATTGGAAAAGCAATACGCCGATATTGATATTGACGACCAGGCATTTGAAACACTTTTCGATTTTTTCGACAAATGGCGTTGGCACTTAGATACACGCATTACAGCTACCGGCAAAGATATTAACCCCGATGTATTGGGTTATATTTTTGAGCAGTATATCAACGACCGTGCACAGATGGGTGCATACTATACAAAAGAAGATATTACCGAATATATTGGTAAAAACTGCATTATCCCTTTCCTGATGGACGAAGTAGCCAAAACCTCTTCGGGCAAACACTTTACAACTGATGGTTATGTTTGGCAAACGGTGAAAAATAGTGGACATAAATACATTTACAATGCCGTTAAAAAAGGAATTGAGCAGCCATTGCCCGACTATATTGAAGCGGGTATTGATACTACGCAACCAAACTTATTAGAACGCCGCGCCCGCTGGAACGAACCTAAACAGTAGAACGACGCCAGCGATGCAAGGAGTTGATAAATAAGATTTCAGCCGGTGAAATTACACACATCAATGATTTTATAACCTATAATCTTGATATCCGAACTTTTGTGCAGGAATTGCTCGACAAAGCAAAAGACCATAAGTTTATTCTCCACTTTTACCGAGCACTGCAACGCATTACCATTTTAGATCCAACCTGTGGCTCGGGCGCATTCCTTTTTGCGGCACTCAATATATTAGAACCACTCTACGAGATTTGTATCGACCGCATGATGGAGTTTAACCGCGAAAACCCTAACTTATTTAAAGACGAATTAGCCGAAATTACCAACAAATACCGGAGTAATATTCAGTATTTTATTTACAAAAGCATTATTCTGCGCAACCTGTATGGCGTAGATATTATGGTGGAAGCTACCGAAA
>JAIFKX010000002.1 GCA_020049335.1 Paludibacter sp.
GTACAGGAACCGGTTCTTTTACCAGAAACATTACAGGACAAGTCCGAGGATCAGTATTCTATTTTAGAGGATATGCAACTAACGAATGTGGCACTATCTATGCAAACGAATTAACCTATGACAACATACCGGTATTTTCTGGTATTGGTAACTGGGAGGACTATACAAAATGGGACGTACTACAAGTGCCTGGCTCAACCGGTAACGGTGGGTTTGGAAATGTTGCTGATAGTCCGATAATAGATGGAAACTGTACACTTGGAGCAAGTAATAGTGTAACTAATCTGACCATAAATGCATCTCGTAAGTTGACTATAAACAAAGCAACTACCATGCAAGTTGTTGGTACATTAACAAATAATGCGGAAACAGCAGGTATCCTTATCAAATCAATTGATGTAGCCTCCGATGCATCGGCCAACGGTAGTCTAATTTTTGCCAATGGTTCACCAAAAGGCACTGTCGAAATGTTTTCGAAATCATCGTGGAATACTTCAAACCCTGAAGGAAGTAGATATAAATGGCAGTTTTTTGGCATACCAGTTTCATCTGTAACTTATAACTCGTACTTTCAAAATACAATTATACGTCAATGGGATGAGAGTGTGACTGATTATTATGATGTATGGTACGAAAGAAATGATAACTCTTCATTGCAGTTAATTCAGGGCGACGTATTGAGTCCAGGTCTTGCTTACGAAATTTGTCAACAAAACAATCGGAAGTATTCTTTTGCAGGAAATCTTAATACTGGTGATTTTAGCAAGACACTACAATACACACCTACAGCTTATTTCAAAGGTCAGAATTTGTTGAGCAATCCATACACAGCAGCTATGGATATTTCGGCAATGGTTTTTGGAGCAAATACGGAAGCTGCCGTTTATACATACAATACAGGTACATACAACGAATGGTTATCTGCCAATGCACAATATGATCCGGGAACAGGTCCTGGAACTTATACTGTAACAACAAAAGGAGCTGGTGGATTAACTGGTATTTTAACACAAATACCGTCGATGCAAGGATTTATTGTAAAATCGACCGATTTGGCTGGAGGTTCAGTAAGTTTTCCTTATGCAAGTTTACTTCAGAATACCGAAAAACAAAAAGCGAAAGCTAGTTCAAAAATGGGTAGTATGATTGATGTAATTGGAACTCATTATTCTGACCGTATGTGGATATTGGACGACGAAAATTGTACTCCTTCATTCGATAATGGTTACGATGGTAAAAAAATGTTAGGATCAGCATTAGCATCTCAACTTTATGGAATCCAAGATAATGAACCTTATCAAATTCAAGCCGTTAAGAATCTGAATGAAACACACTTAGGATTTTTACCTGGCACGGATACTTCATTCAAATTGGTGTTTAATCATCAAAATTTAGATACAAAGTACACAAAACTTTATTTGGTAGATTTGGTTGAAAACCCAAACCAAGCAATTGACATTACAGCAACAGGTTCGACATATAATTTTACGGCAACTGCTTCCGACCCTGCGAAACGATTCAAAATAATTGGTAACACTGGCATGACAACATCTATTATTGAAAATAAAAATGATAATTTAATCTTTTTTAATCAGAATAATAAGTTGATAATTGACAGTAAATTAGCTGAAGCAGGTAATCTTCAACTATTTGACCTTGCAGGTAAATTGCAAGCGCAATTCAAATTTGCGGGTAATACAATAAGCACGATGGATTCAAACCTACAAAAAGGTATTTACATAGCACGTTTATCAGTAGGTTCAATAGAAATAGCACAACGCGTAATTATCAAATAAAATAATGAATATGAAAACAACTAAAATAAACAAGTATAGTAACATGACACTTAAAATAGCGTTTGTGTTTGTAGGATTGTTAATGGTAAATATAATATTTGCACAAGGTACACACCCAGGGCATGATCCTATTCCTGTTCCTATTGATGGCGGAATACTAATGGCAATATTAGCTTTAGGAGGCTTTGGCTCTCTGCTTCTAAAAAAGAAAAAAGACAAAAAGTAATAGTCTAAATTTCTTTCTTAAATTTGATATTAATCGGTTAAAATTTTAACCGATTAATATCTATTTTTTTTAAATTAAAACAATAATGAAAAAACCGTCGATTTGGAGATTTAAGAATAATCAGCAACTGATACTATTCTTTTTGGTGATTACAATAAGTATACTTGCCTCTGTTTTTTTATTGCCCTTAGTTGAAAAATCCTATTTTATTAAAGTATTTGCTCTTTTTACAGGCAAAGTAGTAGTTGCTATTTCTTCTATCATAGGTTTTTCTGTTCAATTTGATAGCGCTATTGGAAAGGTACAATTTTTAGAAAAATATCAAAGTTTAGTTTTGCCCGTAGGCGCTTACAGTTACTATTTTCTAATTCTCTATTTATTTTTTTTAGTTCCGCTTAAAAATTACCTCTCTATAATTGGTTTATGTATTTTTACCTTTCTATTTTTGGCCTTTAGAGCTGCAAGTATCACCTCTATTTTTTTACTTAACAATGGAAAAGTTCACGGCGTTTTGCCTTTATTTTTAGATCCACTTGTATATATACCTATGTTTTTTTCGTTGCTTTTTATCATTAAAAACAACGAAATACTTTATATACAGTATAAAAAAATTGAAAGTCTATTTGTACCAATCATACATGTACCTTTACACAAAGTAGTTCTTTTTTTAATTCTTATTCCACCACTACCAAGGGTTTTTCTAACCTATCTGAATGTTGATATTTTAAATTTTATCGTTTCTTTCACGCTCAAAGGATCGCAAATTATTCTGCATCAGCTTGGTTATATTGCTACTATCAGCACTAAGTTCCTCATACTTAACCGATACTCCATACAATTGGAATATCCATGCTTAGGATTAAGTGTTATAACGATTATTTATATTTTTGTGTTTGTGATAAGAGCAAACTGGCTGAACAAGCTTGTTTTTTTAGCTCTATTTACAGCATTCTTTAGTCTGATGAATTCCTTCAGGCTGGCTATGGCATTAGTTTATTTACAAAATATATCTAAAACTGCACAAATAGACAAAACCACCATTCACGATATAATTACGTATTTTATGTATTTGGTTGCATTTGCGTCCCTACTACTTTTTCATTTTTGGTTTCAGGATTTGAATTTAAAGAAAATATTTAAACCTAAAATGTAGTTTCTGGGATTTTAATTCGCTCTCATCTTTGGTAATCAAACGATCATCACTATAATAAAAGAGGCTGTAAACAATTGTTACAGCCTCTTTTCCGTTTTTATACAACACAGTTTAATTCATAATAATTCTTTTACTGAAATTAGTAGTATCAATTCTAATTTTGATAATATAAACTCCTTTTGCTAAAGCTATTGGAATATTTATTTGACTATTAGGTAATGAATTGGTATTTGTAATACAGCGTCCTATTTCATCATAAAGTCCAATTTGTGCATTCGTTGAGTTACGATTATTAATATAAACTACATTTTGCCGCACAAAAACATCTATATTATTATCAAAATCTACACGCTCAACTCCTGTGGTTGCAGTTGAAATTTTAAATCGTTTTATGGGGTCTCCCGATTTTGCAGAAAACGTATAAAACGAACCATCAGCCGTAACATCAATGGTTTTATTTTCGGGCATATCAACCAGATACAATTTACTATATAATTTCTGAATGTTTTCATGCGTAAATTTGATCGTAAAATCTTTATCATTTCCGGGTTTAAAACCAATTACAGACTCATTAATATCATTTACAGCATTTATTTGATATTCAGCTCCATCGCTTTCGATGCCATAAATTTGAGTTACAGATTCATCGCCAGGTAGCTTCACTCCATCCCAACCATTATCAAATCCAGGTGTACAAGCAGGATCTACAAATATCCACATTTTATCCGAGAAATTTGTTCCTTTTACATCTATGCGCGTAGCCACAACATCTGCGTTTAACTCTTGTTTTGCACGTTGATGAATTGAATTTTTCATTACAGTAGGATAAGTAATTGTTATAGAACCTCCTGCAGCATTTGTTGCCTTAACAAGGAAGCCTTGCATGGATGGCACTTGACGCAAAATACCAAGTACTCCAGCAGTTTGTTTAGTAGCCACTGCATAGCGCGCCGGTGTTAGTTCAGTACCATCAATTCCTATATTTTCACCATGATTATCTATCCAATCAGTATATGTTCCGCAATTGTATTGATATACCGTATGCTCCGTGTTAGCACCAAACTCAATGGAACGTATATCAATAGCTGCAGTAAATGGATTTCCAAATACATGTTGCCCTTTGAAGTAAGCAGTAGGGGTATACGATAGAGATTGAACAAAATCATCGTGTTGTAAAGTGCCTTTGAAGGTGTAAATTTTGGGATATTGCTGTACCAATTCGTATCCTTTATTGTTTGTCAAAGTACTACCTGATCCTTTCTGCAACGATGTTCCATCATTTCGGCGTGCCCAAACATCATCGTAAAGCGTTACGGTTTCGTCCCACTCGCGTAAATAGCAACTACTAAATGTTGTATTATAAATTGTCGATTTAACAGGTATACCCATAAACTGCCATTTGTATTTATTATTTACGGGTTTAGATAAATCCCAACTTGCTTTGGAATACATTTCGACTGAACCGGTAGGATCTCCTGTTTTCCAAGTTAGCGTTCCCGTTGGTTGGGTTGCACTTGCTTTTACGAGCAATGCGTTCACACCACCTGAATTAATAAATTGACCACCTAAAGCTCCACCTGTAATATTTAACGAACTACCAGCGGCAATTGTTAGTTTTGGAGTTACCGCTCCATGTGCAGCTTTAATTGTCAGATTGTACGAGTTTTCGTCGTTGTTTACAATACAATTTCCATCGATATAAACCAATACTGCTTCGTGAAGTCTGGTTATTGCCGGAATAGTATCGTGATCCCAGCGTGCAGAAGTATTCCAGTCTTGTTCCGAAGTAACACCCAACGAATTTGTAAAAGTTGTAGTTGGCCAAGGTACAAAAGTAGTCGGATTTTGGGTTCCAGTTAAGTTAGTTAAATAGACTTCACTTCCTGAATTTCCATCGTATTCGAAAGCTCGAACAGTATAAGTTCGGCCTGGATATAAACCAGTTAAGTAAACTGAACTACCTGTTCCGCTATAAATACAGTAATATCCTGTTCCGCCTACTTGTGTTCCTTTATTCAGCCAATTAACTGAAGGAGAGTACGTTGTTGAATTGACAGGATTTGTAATGCTTCCTGTCCCTTCTTTCATAAAAACAACACGCGATGTTTTACTTCCATTCGACCAACTGATAGTACAAGTTGTAAATGTAGGATTTGGATTAATGTTATAAGTTTGTAAATCCGAATTATTGATAATTACTTCATCGTAGCTTGTACAAGTTCCATTAGTTGCTGTCCAACGATAAACATAAGTGCCTTGAATTAAACCAGTTATTGTAGTTGTTGGTGAGTTTACATTTGTAATTGAGGCGCCAATTGGGCCACTAATTTTCGACCACACACCACTTCCCGAAGTTATTGCATTTGCAGCCATAGTTGCAAATGTAGCAGATGAACTTATGTCATCTCCCGCATTCGGTTCGGTAACAATGGCATCGACAATTAAATTCACATCATCTGTAGTTGCAGTACAATTAGCACTCGAAATTGTCCATCTGAATGTGTAACTACCTGCAACAGCTCCAGTAATAGTTGTGGTTGGCAGTGCTGGGTTTGTAAAATTCACCGTAGAAGTTCCTGAAACTTGCGACCAAGCTCCTGTACCTACCGAAGGCGTATTTGCCGCCAAATTAAAAGGTGCATATAAACAAACTCGTATATCAGAACCAGCTGCGGCAGTTGTAGGAGGATCGTTATTTATAATAGTAAGCTCATCAGTCAATTCGATACAACTTCCATTCGATGAAGTCCAACGGAATATATAATTCCCTGGCAATAAATTGGTTAAAGTAGCATTACGATCATTTATATTAGAAATTGTATATGTTGGTCCACTCACTTTAGTCCAAGTTCCCTGACCAGTAATAATTTCATTACCAGCTAATGTTGTTGTTGAAGCATTACATAGCGTTTGGTCATCACCCGCTAAAGGTGTTGTTGGTGCTGTATTTACATACAAAGTCATATCATCATATATACTATCACATGAACCATCTTTTATGCTCCAACGAAATACGTAAGTACCATTTTGCAAGCCAGTTACTAAGGATGCATTGCTAATTTTGGATGCAAAAGAAGCTGAATTAGGACCGCTTAGCTGCCACCATGTTCCAACACCTGATGCAGGAGCTTCGGCAGCCATTGTTGCTGTTGTTCCGCAAATAGTTTGGTCGTCTCCAGCCGAACGAGTTACAATGCGCGACACATTAACTACCATTTGATCGGCAAAGGTACATGTACCATTAGTAGTAGTCCAAGTAAATACGCTTATCCCCGGGCTTACAGCGGTAATAGTTGCATTTGGTTTACTCTCCTCTGTAATAGAAATAGTGCCTGTACCAGAAGTTTTTGTCCATTTGCCGGTACCTGTGGTTGGAGCAGTAGCAGCCATTACTATTGATGTTGTAGCATTTGTAATACAGGTATTTTGATCGGGGCCTGCCACAGCGGCAGAAGGATTTTCTAATACATTTACTGTAACTGTAGCTTCACTTGCGCCACAAGTGCCACCTCCAACTAAAGCATATTTAAATGTGTAATTTGTACCAGGGCTGAGATTACTAACTACTGCGGTATTGCCTCCAGCACCCTGAGTAATAACTTCTGAACTTTGAATTGGAATGGTTTGAGTCCAAACTCCTGCTGTATTTACATTTCCAGTAAGCGTAGTAGCAGTAGTTCCGCAGAGTGTTTGAGCAGTTCCAGCCGTCGCTACTGGGATTACATTTATAATAACTTCGTTGCTCAATGTACTACATAGTGTTCGGCTATTCCATGTAAGTATATATGTACCTGCTATGAGATTTGATACTCCGGTAGTTGGTGATAAACTATTAGCTATTACTGGTGCATTGGGTCCGCTTATGACGTTCCAAAAACCAACGCCGCTATCAATTGTATTAGCTGACATAGTAGATACACCACTACAAACCGTTATATCAATACCGGCATTGGGTGCTGTAGGAGGATTTGAAGCATATATTATAACATCATCGGAATTTGCAGAGCACGATCCATTTGATATTGTCCATCTGTAAACGTATTGTCCTTCCAACATACCTGTTACAGTACTTGTATTGCTGCTTGGAGTAGTAATTATAGCAATTGATGGGCCCGAAACTTGTGTCCAAACTCCACTTCCAATAGTCGGTGAATTTGCACTTAAAGTAGCCGAGCTACCACAAATTTTGAGTTGGTCGGGGCCTGCATCGGCCAGTGTTGCAGCTGCTGATATAGTTACAACAACAGTATCGGAAGATGACGTACAGGCATTTCGAGCAATAGTCCACACAAAGGTATAAATACCATCACTTAATCCATCTACAAGTGTTGTGGATGCAGTAGGTGTTTGGATATTTGCTGCAGGTCCGGATAATTTTGTCCATAATCCATTCCCACCTGAAGTGGAATTTCCTGTTAGTGTAATATTAGTTGTACCAGAAGACAAACACTGATCTGAACCAGCCAAAGCAGCAATAGGTCCTAATAGCTCACTAGTAGTAATTATTGTATTGTCGGCCGAGGTGGAACAACTATTTGCAATTGTCCAAGTAAAAGTGTAAGCTGTATTTGCTGCCAAGCCTGTTACAAAGGACGAAGGGCTGTTTCGGTTCGAAAATGTAACTCCCGCAGAAGGCGACACAGTCCAAGTTCCAGTTTCGGTAGCTGCAATTGCGTTTCCGTACAACCTTAAAGGAGCTGTATTACAAACGGTTGAATCTTTTCCAGCCTTCGAAGTTGTTGGATTTGTAGAAGCAATGCGCACCCTAACTTCATCGCGCGTTGTAGGGCACGCTGCTCCATTGCTAATAGTCCATCTAAATTCATAAAGTCCACTTGTGAGCCCTGTAACATTAGTTTGCGCATTGGTGGCGGCGGTTATTGTAGCAGTATTAGGTCCACTAAGCTGTGTCCATTTGCCTGTATTTGGTGCTGTAACAGTGTTTCCTATAAGAGTAGCTGAAGTTGCATTACAAGGTAAAACTGGATCGGATCCTGCATTGGAAGCAGTAGGTGAATTTGAAACAATTACTTCAATATCATCATAAATAGTAGTACAATTTCCAACCGTTTTCTTTATTCGAACTAAATAAGTTCCAGACTTAGATAAATTAGTTAGATTAAATGAAGTAGCGCTTGTTGATAAAGTTGCTTCACTTCGTGGTGTGTATCCAGTTGGGTAACTTACCATAACCCACTTTGGCTGCGTTAAACCTGTTTGAGCTATGTTTATTGTCGTTGTTATGGTGTTACACGCTAACACAACTGGACTAGGCGTAGTTATAGCTAATGTTTGACCTGCTTCGAAGGTAATGGTTAAATTTGCACTTGCTGAAGAACAGCCTGTAGTCGAATTTGTAATAGTATATTTGAATTGAGAACTTGAACCGTTCAAACCGGTAACAGTTGTATAACGGGAGTTAGGCGAAGTTATAGTTCCTGCTCCACTTTCTTTTGTCCACAAAACTGTTTCTGTTGCAGCATTATAAGCCGAACCTGCAAGCGATAACGAACCAGGGTTGTCGCAATAGGTTGAATTAGTAGCATTACCTACAATTACAGCAGTAGCCTGAGATATAGCAGCTCCTTGAGGATTTACTATTAAAGTTACGTCATCGGAACCCGAAAAACAGGGAGTCGTAACAGTCCATCTAATAATATAAGTTCCTTGTATAAGGTTACTTACAGTAGTAATATGACTATTCGGACTGTTGAAAACTGGTGTATTAGGACCCGAAACTGCTGTCCATCTACCATAAGTACCACCACCACTGTATGTACCACTCATTGTACCAGAAGTGGCAGTTGATGTGTAACAGTTATTTATTGTTTTGTCAGCGCCTGCACTAAAATTAGTATTTACAGCAATTTTAGTTACAACAACATCGCTATACGCAGTACATCCACTACCTGTTTTTGTAACTGTCCATCGTAAAGTTACGTTTCCAGAATTACTGGTGCCTGTAACCAATGTCAAGGGTGATTTTGGATCTGTAGGATATTTTATTGATAATCCACCTGTGGTAGCTGATGTGCCAGTCGATACAAATGTCCAAACTCCTGATTCGTCGCCTTGAACAGCAGTGGCATTTAAGCTTGCTGCATCAACGCCTGTACATATTGTTAGGGCATTTCCAGCATTAGCAACAGGAAAACTCTGAGCTATTATCGTTACAGAATCCTTGGCAGTTAATCCATCGCTACAAACCGACGATAATAAGAATTTGTAGGTATTACCACCTACTAAGCCCGTTACAGTTGTAGTTTTAGAACTTACGCTTGTAATTGTGGCAGTTGGTCCTAAAATTTGCGACCAAGTGGTTGCTCTGTTTTCGGGCTGAGCACCTACCAAAGTTACAGAACTTGTACAAACCGTTTGGTCTATTCCCGCATTCACAGTGCAATTCTGACTCTTAGCTATAACAGCAATAAGCAAAGCTAAAATAATAAGTACTGATTTTGTTGTTTTCATAAACTAAAATATTTAATAAATACTGCGACTTTGTCTTTTCTTCGAAAATAAAGTCCAAATATAGTATGGATATTTATATAAACAAAATACAAAAATCAACCTAAACAACTGAATATGTAGAAATTAAAACAAATTCATATTACTACAAATTCAATGAACTCTGACATAATTAGTTGATTTTTTGTAGCTAAAATTATTACATAACAAAACCAAAAACAGCATTACCTTAAAAAAGATAATGCTGTTTTTATTCAAATTTAGTAGAGAAATAAAGGACTATAATACATTGCAAATGAAAAATCTTAGTAGGGTTTGCTGAAAAATTATTTATAACCACGAAGTGGTTAAATTTGATTAGCCCCGAATGAAATTCGGGGATGAAATGTATATGAATGAAAGAACTC
>JAIFKX010000201.1 GCA_020049335.1 Paludibacter sp.
CATTGAAGAATCCGGTTGATTTTCTGCGGTCCCGTTCAAACGGGATGTCCACTTCGTTACCATACGTGAAGGGAGTTGTTTTTCCGGGGAAGGAGTTTATGGTGGAAAAATATGACCCCCAGCCTCCGTCTGTGGACGGACAAACTCTAAAGGGGGGCAAGAATAAGAAAGGGAAGGGTTCCCCTTTAGGGGTTAGGGGTAGATTCTGGTGGTTGTGGTATCCGTATAGGTATTATTGTGGGTTGAGAGGGCTTTTGTTGGTGATAATGAGAAAGACGGAGGAAAAGAAAACCTCAACCCAACCCTCGTAAACTTGTCCCGCTCTTGCGGGAAGGGAGAGGGGGACTGCTAAACTGCAAGTGGCTATGAATTTAGAACTCCATTTGCAGCTTTTCTGATTTATTTATGACGAAACAATTACAAAGTAAAAAAAACTTAAAATTTAGATTTGATATTATTTTTATATTGATAATGTTACTTTAAAAGATAACTTTGCACCATGAATAGACAGATTATATTTTACAAAGAATATTTTTTTAGACTTTTATACTGCTTTAGACCCCAAACTAAAAGAGAAAATACAATATGTTTTGGAATTGATAAAACAAATTGAAAGAGTACCCGAAAAGTTTCTAGCACCTATGACAGGTTATGAAGGACTTTATGAAATAAGAGTAGAATTTCAATCAAATATTAACCGTATCTTTTGCTGTTTTGATCAAGGGAGATTGGTGGTTTTATTTAATGGTTTTCAGAAAAAAAACGCAAAAAACTCCGAAAAATGAAATTGAAAAAGCAATGCGTTTAAAACAAGAGTATTTTAATTTAAAAAAATAATTAAATGGGTAATTATAACGGAATTTCCACATTCGACGAACTAATAGAATTGGAACATGGCAAAATAGGAACTGAGAATCGTAACATTTATGAGCTCAACGCACAAATGTTTATAGTTAGTGAAATGTTAAAAGAGGCTCGTAAAGCAGCAAATTTATCACAAGAGCAACTTGCTACTATGTCGGGCACTAAAAAAAGCTATATCTCTAAAATTGAAAATGCCAAAGGAAATATACAATTATCAACTTTAATACGCATTTTCGAAAAAGGCTTAAATAGAAAAGTTGGGCTTACATTCCTGTAAAAGTGGCAGTTGCCATTATTCTAAATTTATCATCTACCGAAAAGGTATTTCTTTTCAGTGGTGCTCCCACGAGCGGCACAGCTACGCATCTATTACATTTAAAAGCATTGAAAAATCCGGTGGACTTTATGCGGTCCCGTTCGGACGGGATGTCCACCCTGTCTGCCGACAGGCAGGTTCGTTACCATACGCATAGGGAGTTGTTTTTCCAGGGAAGGAGTTTATGATAGAAAAATACTGGTTTTTATGGTATCCTTATAGTTGGGCGTTAGGTTTGAGAGGGCTTTTTAAAATGATTAGTGGTCCCGCCGAAGCGGGATGTCGGAATACTCCATAAATGATTAATGGATAATGGTTAGTAGTTGTAAAGTTTGTAAGGTTATAAAGTTCATAAATATGTTAGAGTGTTATGAAGATAATAGGAACGCGGATTTAGCGGGTTGAGCGGATTGATCCCATAGATATCGGGAGGATTTTAATTTCGACAAGTCGGAATGATATACAGGGAAAGGCTATATTATTTAAACTCTATTGACCATAAAAATCGTATTATTAACTATAAAAATAGTAAATTCAAATTTTCAAGTGAATTAAAAAACAATTAATTTAAATTATTCTTTGTATATTTGTCCATTAAAAAAAGAAAAATGTCTATGGAAGCAGTTGTATTATCAAATGAAAAAAAAATAGGTAAAGAGATAGCGTCTATTGTGCAACAATCTTGTATAACAAATAATGCTTATGATTTAAAGGATTTGACATTGTCCTATTTTTTTAATGATAAATTATTAATGATTTGCCTTATCCGTCAAGGGATTACAAGTAAATTATTTTTAGAGATTCAAGAATTAGCTCCTTTTAATACTACCGAATGGGCAAATTTATTAAATATTTCGGGTAAATCGTTAAGTCGATACATTCAAACTTCAAAAGCATTTAAATCTTCACAGTCCGAAAGGATTGTTGAAATGACGGAGGTTAGCTACAAAGGGTTAGAGGTATTTGGAAATATGGGCACTTTTAAATCTTGGCTCGATACTCCTAACTTTGCATTGGGTAACTTAACTCCAAAGGAATTATTGAAGGATTCGTATGGAAAAGAGTTGGTGCTGGCCGAACTGCATAAAATTAATTACGGTTTATTTGCCTAATGGAAGTTTATCGTTTAATACGAAAGAAGTTTGCAGCTGAACTAACAGGCAAAGGTGCTGCCAAATTTGGTGCACGTTGGAATTCGATAGGTACTGAACTTATTTACACAGCATCAAATCGCTCTCTTGCAATGGCCGAAGTGGCTGTGCACTTAAACTTAGCAACCTTACCTACCGATTTTTTAATGTTAACTATAGAAATCCCTGATTATCTAACTATAGATACTGTTGACTTAAGTTTGCTACCAACCAATTGGAATCAATTTCCACACACAATTTTCACTCAACAATTTGGCGATACTTTTGTTGAAAAGAATCAACACCTTATACTGAAAGTGCCTTCGGCTGTAACAAAAGGCGACTATAATTTTTTAATAAACCCTTCAAACATCGAGTTCGAAAATGTTAAAATAATAAATAGTGAACCTTTTCCCTTTGATAGACGTATTTTTGAAAAATAATTAACAATAAAGAACAACGGACAACGGACAACGGACAACGGACGACAGACAACAGATGGTAGCGCAGCGGACATTCCGATAAATCGGAACAACAGACAACGGACGACGGAAAATGAATAAAGATTAACGGTTAGTGGTTAGTGGTTAGTGGTTGTAAGGTTATAAAGTTCATAAGGTATATAGGTGAGCCAAGAATGGTTAGTGGTAAATGCTGAGAATAAGAACTTTGTGGGGCTTTCACATCGTTACCATGTGCCAGGAGGTAGTTTAATGATACTTCATATACTTTTTGTTTTAATATGCCAATGATAAAGTAGCTTCAATTGATGCACAAAATTTTCGATTATGTGTAATAATTTCAAAAAAATAATTTATCTTTGCGTTCATACAATTGAAAACAAGCTAACTAACACACCATGCAGGAACTACATTTTTCACAAATTGTGCACACGCAGGCACAAAAATACGGAGAGAAAACCATATTCCATTTTCGAAAAAACTTATCTGATAAATGGGTATCACTCAATTGGAACGACTTTGATAAACAAGTATTTACGGTGGCAAAGGCATTGGTAGAACTTGGCGTGGCCGAACAAGAATGCGTTGGTCAGTACTCGCAGAACTTAACCGAAAATCTCATTGTCGACTTTGCACTCTATGGAAATCGCTCTGTATTAGTGCCTATTTATGCCACTTCAACCGCTGCTCAAGTGGATTATATTGTGAAAGATGCTGGAATAAAAGTTATTTTTGTCGGCGAACAAAAACAATACGATGAAGCAATAGAAGTTTTAGCTACTTCGGAAATACTAAAAAAAATTATTGTCTTCGACCCTGAAGTGAAAATTAAAACCGATGGTAAAACAATGTTTTACCACGAATTAGTGGCTCTGGGCGAAAAATCAACACAAGAAACGGAAGTAAAAAACCGCACTAAAAATGCAACATCCAATGATTTATCGTGTATACTTTATACATCGGGCACAACAGGCAATCCCAAAGGCGTAATGATGCCACATTCTGGCTTTATGGAAGCTATGCGTACACACAGAATGCGCCTCACAAGCATAAGCGACAAAGATGTGTCGATAGCATTCCTTCCTCTTTCGCACGTTTTCGAACGTACTTGGACCTACTTTTGCATCTACATGGGCGTTGAAGTATATATTAATTTCCGCCCAATCGAAATTCAGCAAACCATTAAAGATGTGCGCCCAACCTTGATGTGTTCTGTACCTCGATTTTGGGAAAAAGTGTATGCCGGCGTACAGGAAAATATTTCAAAAATGCCCCCTTTTAAACAAGGACTTGTAAGTTGGGCATTAGCAGTAGGAAAACAGCATAACATTGATTATCTTCGACTTGGCAACAAACCTGACTTTTTTCTAAAGCTTAAATATGCCATTGCCGATAAACTAATTTTTTCGAAAGTAAAAAAAACAATTGGCATCGAAAAAGTCAATTTACTCCCAACCGCTGGTGCCAAATTGTCCGACGATATAAATCTGTTTTTGCGTTCGATAGGCGTGCCCATTGCTTATGGTTACGGGCTAACGGAAACAACAGCAACCGTTTCGTTTTTCGATTATGTGGGCTACGAAATTGGAACTGTGGGCAAAATAATGCCCGATTTGCAAGTGAAAATTGGGCAGGACAATGAAATTTTGATTAAAGGAAAAACCGTTTTTAGTGGTTATTACAAAAACGAAAAAGCTACTGCCGAAGCATTTACCGAAGACGGTTGGTTCCGTACAGGTGATGCCGGACATTTGAAAGATGGTGTGATTACTCTTACCGAACGCATTAAAGATTTATTTAAAACTTCGAATGGAAAATATATTGCGCCACAGGCTATCGAAACAAAATTGATTACCGATAAATACATCGAACAAGCAGCAGCTATTGGCGATGAGCGCAATTATGTAACAGCCATTATTGCACCCTCGCTACCGGCTTTGGAAGAGTTTGCACAAAAAATAAAACTCAACTATACCGACCACGACGACCTGCTTCAAAAGCCCGAAATTTTGAAATTAATCGAAGATAGAATACGCTTAGCACAAACAGATATGGCTAATTACGAATTAGTTAAGCGCTTTAAACTCATACGCACAGGATTTACAATTGAAACAGGCGAATTGACAAATACACTCAAAATGCGCCGTGCAGTGATTATGCAAAAATACAAATCGCTCATCGACGAAATGTACGCAAAGAGCTGAAAAAAAAAATGTTAGGTCTCAAAATAAGATTAAAACCCAAAACAGAGTTACAAAAATTCGGTTTTGGGTTTGCTTTTTCAATTTTATTAGCCATATTAAGGTGCTATAATGCCACCAAAAACATGATTTTCAGCAAAATTATTGTAACTTTGCGGGCTGAAAAAAAATTGTAAATCATAATCCCGATAGCTATCGGGAAAAATTGTACATTAAATATTATGGCTTCACAAGAAGATGTTTTTAAAAAATTGATTGCGCACTGCAAGGAATACGGATTTGTTTTTCCTTCGAGCGAAATTTACGACGGACTGGGTGCCGTGTACGACTACGGTCAGAATGGTGTTGAACTGAAAAACAACATCAAAAAATACTGGTGGGACAGTATGGTATTGCTCAATGAAAATGTTGTTGGACTCGATGCAGCCATTTTTATGCACCCAACCACTTGGAAAGCTTCGGGTCATGTCGACGCTTTCAACGATCCGTTGATTGACAACAAAGACAGTAAAAAGCGCTACCGTGCCGATGTGCTTATCGAAGATTTGCTTGCCAAATACGACGATAAAATGAATAAAGAGGTAGAAAAAGCTGCGAAACGTTTTGGCGAAAGCTTCGACGAAGCCGTTTTTCGCTCTACAAACGAACGAGTGCTCGAAAACAAAGCAAAGCGCGACGAAATTCACGCACGCTTTGTAAAAGCGTTGAACGATTCGGATTTGGTTGAATTAAAAGCCATTATCGAAGATTACGAAGTGGTTTGCCCTGTAAGCGGAACCCGAAACTGGACCGATGTTCGTCAGTTCAACCTGATGTTCTCTACCGAAATGGGCTCTACGGCTGATGGTGCACTCAAAATTTACCTACGTCCCGAAACGGCTCAAGGTATTTTTGTAAACTTTCTGAATGTGCAAAAAACAGGGCGTATGAAAATTCCTTTTGGTATTTGCCAAATTGGTAAAGCGTTCCGTAACGAAATTGTTGCCCGTCAGTTTATTTTCCGTATGCGCGAATTCGAACAAATGGAAATGCAATTTTTCGTTCGTCCTGGCGAGGAAATGAAATGGTTTGAGCATTGGAAAGAATTCCGACTCAAATGGCACAAAGCTCTTGGCCTTGGCGACCAAAAATACCGTTTCCACGACCACGATAAATTAGCGCATTACGCCAACGCTGCTACCGATATTGAATTTGAAATGCCTTTCGGGTTTAAAGAAGTGGAAGGTATTCACTCGCGAACCGATTTCGATTTGAGCAGTCATGAGAAATTCTCTGGTAAAAACATTAAATATTTCGACCCCGAAATTAATCAGTCGTACGTGCCTTATGTAATCGAAACGTCGATTGGTGTGGATCGTACCTTCCTCTCCATTATGGCAGCTTCGTACAAAGAAGAAGCACTCGAAGGTGGCGATACACGCGTTGTATTGACATTGCCTCCAGTTTTAGCTCCTGTAAAAGCCTGCGTTATGCCATTGGTGAAAAAAGATGGATTGCCCGAAATTGCCCGCGAAATAATCAACAATTTAAAGTTTGACTTTAAATGTGCTTACGACGAAAAAGACTCTATAGGAAAACGTTATCGTCGTCAGGATGCTGTGGGAACGCCATTCTGTATCACTGTCGATCACCAAACGTCAGAAGATAATTGCGTTACCATCCGTCATCGCGACAGTATGCAGCAAGAACGTGTAGCCATTACCGATTTACAAAAAATAATTGGCGATGCTGTAAATATGAAAAACTTGTTTAAGAAGATTGTAGGATAAAAATACGATTGACGCAAAGAAGCAAAGTCGCAAAGATGCTATTAAGTTTTTGCGACTTTTTATTTTTTTTTTGTCAAAATAAGTTGAGTTATGACTAATCAAGGAATTCGCCAATTATTTGATGAACTTAGGAATCAAAACGAAGATGAAACTATTGAGTTCAAAAAAGCCGAAAATAACTTCGACTTTTCTGACCTGGGTAACTATTTTTCGGCTCTATGTAACGAAACGAACCTGAAAGGGAAACGTTGCGGCTGGCTTATATTTGGCGTTCAAGACAAAACGAGGGCGATCATTGGCACTTCGTACCGCAACAACCCCGAAAAATTGCAATGTCTGAAACACGAAACAGCTCAAAAAACTACTGCTGCCATTACTTTTACAAATATATTTGAACTGAATGTTACCGACGAAGGACGTGAGAAACGGGTTATCTTGTTTCAAATCCCACCCGCTCCACAGGGCTTGCCTGTGGCTTTCGATGGTCATTACTACGGCAGAGATGGCGAAAGCCTTGTAGCATTGAACATTCAGGAGATTATGGAAATCAAAAACCAAACTGTAAGTTCCGATTGGTCTGAGCAAATAATACCTCAAGCCAACATTGCCGATTTAGACGATGAAGCAATTCACAAAGCACGTTTTGAGTTCAAAAAAGAGAATCCCGATATGGCTCCCCTAGTAGATGAATGGGGTAATGAAAAATTTCTTGACAAAGCAAAAATCACAATCAACGGGGCTATAACCAACGCTGCCCTCATTCTGTTGGGGAAATCTGATAGTACTCAGCTACTGAAACCAGCCATTGCCGAAATTACATGGATTTTGAAAGATGCCGATGGCATTGAAGTCGATTACAAACATTTTGAAATGCCATTGCTTTTGAATGTGGATAAGTTATTGGCACGAATTCGAAATCTAACATTTCGATATATGCCCGATAATTCTTTGTTTCCCGACGAAATTACCCAATACGATAATTATGTAATTCGTGAGGCATTGCACAATTGCATTGCCCATCAGGATTATGCAATGCAAGAGCGGATTAATGTTGTAGAAACACCTGATACACTCACTTTTGCCAACGGTGGAGCATTTATTCCAAAAACCGTAGAAGCGGTAATAACACAAGATGCGCCACAGCGATATTACCGGAATAAATTCTTATGTGCCGCGATGGTGAGTTTGAATATGATTGATACCATTGGAAGCGGCATTAGAAGAATGTATATCAATCAACGGAAAAGGTATTTCCCATTGCCCGATTATAGAATAACCGAAAATGAAGTTTCAGTAAAAATCTACGGTAAAGTAATAAACCCGAATTACGTGAAATTACTCAAAAATAATTCCGACACCACATTAATGGAAATAATTGCGCTGGATCATATTCAGAAAGGTTACTCAATTAGTGATGATATGGCAAAATTGCTCCGCCAGAATAAATTAATCGAAGGTCGAAAAACAAATTTATTTCTTTCTGACACAGTAGCAATGGCTACCGCCGAAATGGCTCAGTATATTCAAAATAAAGCTTTTAATAAGAAATATTACAAAGACCTAACGGTCGAGTTACTGAAAAAGAAAAAACTTGGAGCTTCAAAAAATGAAATTAAAGAGTTGCTGTGGAACAAACTCTCCAATGCATTAACTGATGCACAGAAAAATATATACGTTAAAAATCTACTTTTTCAGATGGTAAGAGATGGTATAATTCTCTCTAAAGAAAGGAAGTATTTTTTAGCCGATATTTAGCCGATATTAAGCCGATATTTAGCCGATATTTAGACTGTTTTAGATAATTAAACGATTATAGTGTTGATTTACATTAAATTACAATTAGCCGATTAATAGATAAATTAGCTGATTATTTAAGCTGATTTAGATAAATATAATTCTGAAATACTTACAAATTTAAACTTGAAATGCAATATTCTTATGCCTGCAAAATTCGGTTTTTTCGATATCAACAATATCTTTGTAACTCTTTGGTCGTACCCATTGAGTTATATCGAGTTGATTGGTACTGTTTTCGGACTGATTGCCGTTTGGTTGGCAACGCGTCAGAAAATTATTTCGTGGCCGCTCGGACTGATAAACGTAAGTTGTTTCTTGATGCTTTTTTATCAAGTACAACTATATTCGGGTATGTTTTTGCAGGCGTTTTTTTTTATAACCAATATTTATGGTTGGTTTATTTGGCGAAAACAATTTGCTGATAAAGAATTACCGACAAAGCTCTCATCAACAAAACGTTGGAGTTTGGTAATTCTCACGGCAATTTTGACCATTATTGTGGGTTTAATTATTCAGAAACTACCAATATTTTATCCCGAAACATTCCCAAAACCGGCATCTCAGCCCTATTTCGATGCCTTTATTGCCATTGCAAGCATTTCTGGTCAAATTATGCTTACGCGCCGAATTTCCGACAATTGGTTTGTTTGGCTTCTAGTAAATGCAGTTTCGGTATTGGTGTTTTTTCGACAAGGATTGTATTTATTAACCATCGAATACGTTCTGTTTTTACTTTTGGCACTAAAAGGAATTTTAGACTGGAAAAAATCAGAATGAAAGAATTAATATAAAAATAAGTTTTATACCTTTGTAATTGAATTGATAAAAAAAAGAACAAAAATTATAATAATGAAGACAACTCCTTTTACCGAAAAGCACATTGCTCTTGGAGCAAAAATGCACGAATTTGCAGGTTATAATATGCCTATTGAATACCCAACGGGAATTACGAACGAACATATTACCGTGCGAAATGGTGTGGGTGTGTTTGATGTGTCGCACATGGGCGAATTTTGGGTGAAGGGCCCGAATGCATTGGCTTTTTTGCAAAAGGTAACGTCGAATGATGTGAGCGCACTTACGATAGGTAAAATTCAATATGCTTGTTTCCCTAACGGTAAAGGTGGTATTGTGGACGATTTGTTGGTGTACAGATACGAGGCGGAAAAATACCTGTTGGTTGTAAATGCGTCGAATATTGAAAAAGACTGGAACTGGTGTGTGGCGAATAATACCGAAGGCGTCGAGCTCGAAAATGCTTCGGACTGGATGGCGCAACTGGCTATTCAGGGACCAAAAGCAACGGAATTGTTGCAAAAACTGACTTCGGTCGACCTTTCGGAAATACCCTATTTTAGCTTTAAAACTGGTGATTTTGCGGGGGTGAAGGATGTTATTTTATCTAATAACGGCTACACAGGAGCAGGAGGTTTTGAACTTTATTTTTACCCCGAACATGCCGAT
>JAIFKX010000318.1 GCA_020049335.1 Paludibacter sp.
AAGTATATTCCGAACTTATTGGTAACATTCAGCGCGACGCCAATTCGGCAAAAAAATATTGGCACTTTATTCGTCTGATGGGTCGTTCGGCATCGCATATCACACTCGAATGTGCTTTGCAAAGTCAACCCAACATTTGTTTGATTTCGGAAGAAATTGAAGCTAAAAACATGACATTGAAAGATGTAGTGGAAGATATTGTAAAAGTAATTGTGAATCGCGCTAATTTTGGTTTAAATTTTGGAACAATTCTTATCCCTGAGGGATTAATTGAATTTATTCCAGCCATGAAAAAGTTGATTTCGGAATTAAACGATTTGTTGGCTCACAACGAAGATTTCAATGCTTTGGAAACCGACGACGAAAAACGTCAGTATGTGAAAGGAATGTTGAGCCCCGATAGCCGCGAAGTGTACAACAGCTTGCCAAAAGGCATTGCCAAACAATTAACACTAGATCGCGACCCACATGGAAATGTGCAAGTATCGTTAATCGAAACTGAAAAATTGTTGATTGAAATGGTAGCTAAACGCTTGGCTCAACTCAAAGCCGAAGGCAAATACAAAGGCAAATTCTCGGCTATCAACCACTTCTTTGGTTACGAAGGTCGTTGTGCTATCCCTTCAAATTTTGATGCAGACTATACTTATTCCTTAGGTTATACTGCTTCTTTGTTGATTTCGTCGGGCAAAACGGGTTATATGTCGTCGGTTCGCAACCTTACTGCTCCTGCTGCCGAATGGATTGCAGGTGGTGTGCCAATTACGATGATGATGAATATGGAACGACGTCATGGAAAAATGAAGCCAGTAATACAAAAAGCATTGGTACAATTGGATGGTGCTCCATTCAAGTATTTTGCAAAAAATAGAGTAGATTGGGCTGACGAAAGACAAAGCTACATTTATCCAGGGCCTGTTCAGTATTACGGACCAACCGAAGTTTGCGATTTACCAACACGCACTTTGATGTTGGAAAAAGGAAAATAAATTGGAATTTTTATTTCTTCAATAATTAATAAAAAAAACACGGAAATTAATTTCCGTGTTTTTTTTATTAGCTAATTTCTATTTTTGTCCCATAACTTCAGCAATTTTTACAATCACCATCATGGCTTTTTCCATCGACTGAACAGGAACGTATTCAAATCGTCCGTGAAAATTATGTCCTCCTGCAAAAATGTTCGGACAAGGCAAACCCATGTAAGATAGTCGAGACCCATCGGTACCACCACGAATCGGTTTCACGTTTGGTTTCACACCCACAGCTTCCATTGCTTCGAAAGCCAAATCGACAATATGCATCACCGGTTCAACTTTTTCGCGCATGTTGTAATATTGGTCCCGCATTTCGAGTGTAGCTGTACCTTCGCCAAACTCCGAGTTGATTTTGTTTACCAAGTGTGTCATTTCTTTTTTGCGACGGTCGAAACGGTCGCCATCATGGTCGCGGATAATATAGCTCAAAGTCGATTTTTCAACCGTTCCTTCCATGCCAACCAAATGGTAAAAACCTTCGTATTTTTCGGTATGCTCGGGCGTTTCATGACGCGGAAGCATGGATGCAAACTGATGTGCTACTCGCATGGAATTGAGCATTTTATGTTTAGCATATCCAGGATGAACATTCAATCCGTTGAAGGTGATTTTTGCTCCTGCGGCATTGAAGTTTTCGTATTCCAATTCTCCAATTTCGCCTCCATCCATGGTATAAGCCCATTCGGCACCAAATTTGGCTACATCAAAATGGTCGGCACCTTGCCCAATTTCTTCGTCGGGCGTAAAACCAACGCGTATTTTTCCATGTTTTATTTCGGGATGAGCCAGCAAGTATTCCATAGCCGAAACTATTTCGGTTACTCCAGCTTTATCATCGGCTCCCAGCAGTGTTGTACCGTCGGTTACTACAATGTCCTGCCCTTTATATTGGAGTATTTCGGGATATTTCTCTGTTTTAAAAACAATTTCTTTTTCAGCGTTCAAAACAATGTTACCCCCATCGTAATTGGTTACTACGCGTGGTTTAACATGCTTAGCGGTCATATCAGGACTAGTGTCTATGTGCGATACAAAGCCAATAACGGGTATTTTTTTATCGGTATTAGCAGGAAGTGTTGCCATTACATAGCCGTTTTTATCTAAATCAACTTCTTGTAAACCAATGCTTTTTAGTTCTTCAACTAAGTATTGAGCAAAAACCAACTGACCGGGAGTACTCGGCGTCATTTTGGTGTTTTCATCCGATGTAGTGGTAAAACTTACATATTTCAAAAATCGTTCGGTAATATTCATTGGGTTTATTTTTATTATTGTAAAATGTCAAATCTCGAAAGTTAAATCTCGAAAGCTGAAAGTCGTAAGATAAATTAGCATATTAGCACATTATCTACTTCTCGAAAGATACAAATCGAGCAGCGTTATCGCCGCCATAGCTTCTACAATAGGCACTGCACGGGGCAAAACGCATGGGTCGTGTCGGCCACGGGCTTGTAATTCCACTTCATTGCTATTCATATCTATAGTATCTTGTCGTTTCGAGATGGTTGCCACAGGTTTAAAAAGTACTCGAAAATAAATATCCTCACCATTACTAATGCCACCTTGTATGCCACCGGAATTGTTGGTGCGAGTGGTAATTCTTTCGCCTTCTTTTACAAATGCATCATTCGATTGCGAACCTCTAAGCGCTACGCCTTCAAATCCTCGTCCGTAATCAAAACCATGCGAAGCGTTTATACTAAGCATAGCCGCAGCCAATCTGGCTTGTACTTTATCGAAAATAGGTTCGCCCCAACCTAGGGGAACGCCTTTTACAACACACGAAATAATGCCACCTGTCGAATCGCCCTCTTTTTTTAATTCTTGAATGTAAGAAATCATTTTTTCGGCAACATCAGCCTGTGGGCAGCGTACAATATTGCTCTCAATTTGCTTTAAATCAATTTCTTCGATGGTTTGCGACATTGCGAAAGGTCCAACTTGCGAAGTGTAAGCATTGATGCTAATTCCCATGTTGGTAAGTGCAATTTTTGCAACAGCGCCAGCCACAACTCTTGCTGCTGTTTCGCGCGCCGAGCTACGTCCACCACCACGATAATCGCGCACACCATATTTTTGCTGATAGGTAAAATCTGCATGTGATGGGCGGTAAATTTCTTTCAAATGATCGTAATCTTTGCTATGTTGGTTCTGATTCCAAATTATAAATGCAATGGGAGTTCCGGTTGATTTTCCTTCGAAAATACCCGAGAGAAATTCTACCTTATCATCTTCTTTGCGTGGCGTGGCAATGGCAGATTGACCAGGTTTGCGTCGGTCTAATTCGAGCTGAATGTAGTTTTCGTCAATTTCTAACCCAGCAGGACAGCCATCGATAATGCCTCCAATGCCTTTTCCGTGCGATTCGCCAAACGAGGTGAATGTAAATAATTTTCCAATTGTATTCGACATACTTTTAAATAATAACTTAAAATTTCAATTTTTGCAAAGATACGATTTTTAAAAATGAATTTAAAAAAAATGGATACCGTTTTTCTCGCTATCCATTTTTAATGTGTTTATTTTGAAATTAATGACAGCCACAACCCGAGCCACAACCTTTTGAGTCGTCCTCTGTATCACAACCGCCATCGCCACAACCACCGTCGCCACAACTTCCTGAGCCACAACCACCGTCGCCACAACCGCATCCACCACCACCTGTAAGTGCTGCTAATTCTTTTTCGGTTGCTTCGTGCATTTCAAGTATTGATCCTTTGAAGTGTAATGTTTCGCCAGCCAATGGATGGTTTAAATCTACTTTTACATGCGTGTCCGATACCGAAACTACTTGAGCATTAACGCGATGTCCTTCGTTGTCCATCAAGGGTACTACGTTGCCTTCGAAAACAACTTCGCTATCTAATTTTCCATCAATTTCGAAAATTGAACGGTCGAGATCCAATACATTTTCATCTTCGTAAGGACCATAAGCGTCTTCAACGCCAATAGTGAAGTCAAATTTATCCCCTACGGCAAGTCCAAATAAATTTTCTTCAAACTTTGGCAACATCATGCCTACACCATAAATAAAATTTAATGGTTGTTCGGCAGTTGCTTTTTCCATTAATTCTTGTTCGCCAGCATTGTCTCCTTCTACGTACAATTCGTATTCGGCTGCAACTGATTTGTTTGCTGTAATTTTCATTGTTTTTATTCTTGTTTTTTTGTTAATAATTTTCTTCTTCTTATTTACCGTCATAAAACCCGTTTCGGGGTAATATTGTTCATTTTTTTTTCAATATAATGATTTGTAGAGATGAGGCTCACTTCGTATAAATTTATACGGTGCACGCTCCGTCTCTACGTTAATACCACGTAATAACATTTTGTGATTGTTGTGGTTGCTTGTCGTATTTGAGGTCGGCAAGCATACTTGCATTTACGCCAATATGAAAACTGTACGATTTGTAGGCTCCAAAAGGTACTAGGCTTCCCGACATGCTCCAACAGTGCAAACTTCTTGTAATATTTATACTTGTATAAGTGAATTTCTTAAATTCAAAATCGTAACTCGAATTTGCTGTAAAACGCCAGTTCTTGGTTAAATCTAAACTGCCATTCACACTCAAATTGTGTTTAAATTCCATATCGTATTCCATTTTTGTTTTGTTAAATACGGAATTCAAATAGCTTAATGAGTAGTTAATAGAAATGCTCCATGGTATGGTGTTTTTTACATAGCCAAAAGCATCTTTCGCATTTTTATCTTCGGTTCCATTTTGATTTGGTTTTTCCAATGCCTCTCCTTGATCTTCACCTGTGCCTTCTTCCGAATTATCGGTAGTTGAATCTTTCGCTTTCTTGGTTGTTTTCTTTTCGAAAAGCTTTTTAAAAGTATCGTTATTGAGCGTATAGCTATACGATGTGCTCGTACCCTGAAAGCGTGGAAAACCACCATTGTTCCAACGTAACTGATTTACACGCACAGGATTGCCGCTACTATTTAAAGCATACAAATAAGGGTCGAAAGAAGTACTTAGGCTCAACGAATAGCTTTTGGTTAATTTTAAACGCAAACCAACCGAAAAGTTTGACCAACGCATAGAGTCGGCTGCCAAGTTGTAATTCCCACCAATCGACAAGTTGTCAATCAAACTGTAAATTTTAAATGCTGCTGTGCCTGTTGTGTCTTTATCGTTGCGGACTTTCATTTCGACATTGTTTCCCAACGAAAAATTGATACTTCCAGATTTTCCAGTGCCAGGAGAACCATACAAACTGCCATCATAATGCGAATAACGTACTTGAGTGTCGTTGTAAACGGCTGGGTCAGTTGTGCTGCGAACGCTCCGTGTATAATAATCGTAATAACCCCAATTACTATCACCGAAATCCGGTGTATATCCAAAACCTATACTCGGTGTTATTACATGACGAATTCGATCTACTTTGTCGCCAAACAATGATCGAATAGGAATGTAAAAACCATATAGTTTTGTTGAAGCCGAAACGCCCATATTGAAATCGTATACACGATTAAAGCCACTTGTTGTATCAATTCGCTCGCGCTGATTGTCAGTGTCCCAGCTTTTTTTAACCGATTGGAGATACCATCGTTCGGTATAGTTAAATGAAGGTGATATATTGATATATTTCAGTACATTAAATGTCGCCGAAACGGGAATGCTGTGTCGCATTCCATTTTTCCAATCGCGCGAAAGCGATGATTTGAGTAGTAAGTTTTCTTTGGTGGTAATGCTGTTTGCCAACGAACCACTGTACGACATCGAAATCTTTTCGTACCAACGTTCTTTCCCTACAATATCTTTACGCTTAAAAGGATAAAACCGGCTGTAAGCAATATTTATATTTGGCAAACTCATATTGATAGTCGAATCACTAGTTCGTTGCGTAACCGACATACCTCCCGATAAACTTAGCGAAGATAGCCTTGGGAAGCGTTTCGAAAAGTTGATACTCGAGTATTTGGTGTTTTGTGAGTTTAAATCGGGGCGAGAATAATAATTGATGTTGCTACGACTAAAACCGCTTGTTGAAAAGTTGACGCTCGACGAGAAGTTGAAATTAGGGTTTGCTTTTTGATCTTGCGAATGGCTCCAAGTAACACGAAAACTCTTTGCGTTAGTATAATCAGACATGCCTTTTTCGCCTGTAACGTCTTCACGGTATTCAACCCCTAAACTTCCGCTGTATTTATATTTTTTACGATAGGTAGAATTTCCACGCAGTGCCCAAGTGCCTTTTGTGTATATTTCGGAACGCATCTCTACATCCATGTAGTCGTTTATAGCAAAATAGTAACCCCCGTTCATTAGCCCAAAACCTCTCGTAAGCTCATCAACATAGCTTGGCATTAATATTCCAGAGGAATAATCGCTCGTAAAAGGAAAAAAACCGAATGGGATAATGAGGGGTAAAGGCACATCTGCAACAACAAGATGTGCAAGTCCTGTAACTACATATTCGCCTGGTTTTACTTTGCCACGTGACATACTCAGGTAAAAATCAGGATGGTCGTGATTATCGCAGGTAGTAAATTTTCCATTCGTCATACAAAACGCTTCTTTTTGCGTTTTCTTTGTTTTGTCGCTAATGATAAAGCCTTCACCTTCTTGCGTAACTGCCTGACGGATAAATCCTTTCTGTGATTTTAAATTATAAGTTAATTCTCTGGATAAATAGGATTTTTCGCCTTCACTAAACTCAGGTTCGCCCTTTTTTACGCCCAGACTATCCTTGGTGCCCCGCGCATAAATAGTGGAACTGTCCATTTTTACTTTTACAAAATCGGCTTTCAGATTAATTGCTTTGTACTTTACGTCGCTTTCGCCATACAAAAAGCCCGTTCCGTTTCCCGTAAATACAATGGAATCTTTAGCAGTGTATTTAATTTCGGCATCAATTCGGTTCGATTTTTGTGTTGTTTTGGTCGAATCGTTTAAAATACCAACTGTCGAATCTCTTTTTTCAACAATTTGAACGTTTTCTGGTGTTATTTGTTTCACTTGTGCGTATGACAATTGAAGCATAGAAACGAGCAGTATACTGCTCATTAATATGAAATTACGGTAAAATTTTGGGCGTTCAATTACAAACATTTTGTAAACGGAAAGGGATTTTTGAGTCCGTAATGCAAAATTAGTCAAAAATAACATGCTTCGAAATGCTTCAGTTCATTTTTATGATAAATTTCAAAAATTACGTTTTCATAAAGTATTAATCCCGCAATAAATCACTACTTTTGTAATAAAATAGATAAATGCACCTTATTAGCTACCAAATATGAGAAAAAATAGCATATTCAGCATAATTAAAGTAACAGTATTTATAATCACTGTTTCGTTGATGTCCACCATTGTGGCTCAAAATTCCAAATTTACGGTCGTAATCGATGCAGGTCATGGTGGTCATGACCCAGGTGCTGTTGGGAAAATTACCCGCGAAAAAGAAATTAATTTAGCAGTAGCTCTACAATTGGGCGAATTGATTGCAACAAACTACAGCAACGTAAAAGTAGTATTTACCCGCACTACTGATAAATACCTTACATTGCAAGAGCGCGCTAATATAGTCAATACTAATCATGCCGATTTATTTATTTCAATTCATACCAATGCAGCAAAATCAACTTCAGCTTTCGGAACCGAATCATTTACTTTAGGTTTAGCCAAATCGAAAGGAAATTTAGACGTTGCCATGCGTGAAAATGCTGTAATGTTGCTCGAGGATGATTATAAATCAAAATATAAAGGATTTGACCCAACCTCAGTCGATTCGTATATTATGTTCGAATTTATGCAAGATAAATATATCGACCGAAGTGTTTCTATAGCTTCTGATATTCAAAATCATTTTAAAAATTTTGCTGGTCGTTCTGATAGAGGAGTTCGTCAGGCTGGTTTTTGGGTGCTCTACCAGTCTGCATGTCCAAGTGTATTGATTGAAGTTGGTTTTATTTCAAATCCTGCCGAAGAAAAATATTTAGCAAGTGGAGGAGGGCAAAAACAAATTGCTGAATCTATTTACAAAGCTTTTGTCGGGTTCAAATACGAATATGACAAAAAATCCGGCAAATCGTCTAAAAAATCTTTTAATGAAACAGAATCCATTAAAATCGATGAAGTAGGACGCAATGATAAAAATGTTGATGGTGTAGCGGCGCCTCTTAAATCGGTTGTTGCTAATACGAAAGATGCAGTAGTTCCTGTTAGTGAAATTGCAAAACCACCTATCGAAAAACCGAATACTCCTGAAAAAGTTGATAAAAAAAATAAACAAGAAAATGAAAATAGCTCTGTTGCTAAACAAACAGATAGTAAACAAAATGTGAGCAAACAAACTGTAAGTAAACAAACTGACAGCAAACAATCAGCAAACATTCAATCTGACAATAAAAAGTCGGAAAGTAAATCCCTAGCTAAAAACGATATTAAATCAGAAAAAATAGCTAAAGATACCGATATCATTTCTAATTCTTTTTCGAAGGAGAAGCCGAAAGTTGAAAAAGAACCAACTGTTGAAATACAATTAACTAAAGAAACGGATGAAAACGATGCAGAGGAAGTTAAATCTGAAAATAAATCAATTACCAAAACGAATACGAAAGAAAATGTTGATATAGAGCCAGTAAAAACGACCACGGCTATTCCAAAACAAAAACCAATATCGGCCGAAAAAAAGCAATTTGTTGATTTGAGAGCTTACGAAGCAGCCACCGAACAACCCATATATAAAGTTCAGTTATTTTCTATTAGTAGAAAATTGAAGACAAATGCAGCCGAATTTAGAGGTATTCGCAATGCCGATTTTTATATCGAAAATGGTATGTATAAATATACGATAGGTTCTGACACCAAATACGAAGTCATTGCTAAACTTCGCAAAGAACTGCTATCGGTATTTCCAGATGCATTTACAATTGCATTTTTAGGAAAAACAAAAATCCCTATCAATGATGCAATTAAACTATCAAACAAAAATAAATGATTTTGGAGTTTTTATAATTTAACTCAATCTATTGAATAATAATTTTAGAATGAAAAAGAATTTCTTTACCCGCGAAGTAAAAGTGGGAATTATGGTTACAGTATCTATTTTGGTGTTATATTTTGGTTTAAATTTTTTAAAAGGCATAGATGTCTTTTCGCCAATATCCACTTATTATGCTACTTATACCAATATTGATGGATTGGTTCCTTCATCTCCAGTTTTAGTAAAAGGATTTAAAGTTGGTCAAGTAGAAGCCATAGAATATGATTTTACCAAAGAAAAATCGTTTGTGGTTCGCATATCTGTAAGCAAAGATGTGATTTTGCCAAAAGGAGCTAAAATTGAACTGTTCGACAATGGTCTTATGGGGGGCAAAGCCGTTCAAATTGTTTATTCACCACTCGTTGCTGGACAAGATTTATACACGCCTGGCGATACTGTTGAATCGACTGTTGGAACTGGTCTAATGGCACAAGTGGCAGGTGATTTGATGCCCAAAATTCAAAGCATAACAGAGCAGGCTGATTCGTTGATACGCTCGTTGCGAACTATTACCGAAAGCAAGGCGCTTAAAAATAGTTTGTCGTCGATCGAAAGCACAACCGCTAATTTAGATGCAACATCGAATCAATTAAATAAAATGATGCGTAGTGATGTGCCACGTATTTTGAAAGATGTAAACGGACTTACAGGCGATTTGAAAAAAATTAGTGGCAACTTAAGCACCGTTGATTTTGCTGCAACATTTACAAGTATAAATCATACCATTGCTAATTTGAATTTACTGACCGATAAATTGAACAGTAAAGAAGGAACGGTTGGTCTTTTGTTAAATGATAAAGGCTTGTATACTAACTTAACAAATACGGCTGAAAATGCAGATAAATTGCTGATTGACTTGAAACAAAACCCCAAACGCTATGTTCATTTCTCCTTGTTTGGCAGTAAACAAAAATAAATATACTATTTAGAATTTTTCTAAATAGTATATTAGCTTTTTTTATGCTCGAAATCGAAGATAAAAGTAATAATTTGTTAACCCGCTTGTAATCAATTGTATTACAAATATATTACAGCTTTTAAAAGTATAACTATCTGATAGTGAGCATGAATTTGTAAATAGTTGAAAATAAGAACAATAAAATCATTTTGAAATTTGCAAATTTTACACCGTTTTTTTATGTCGATTTTCTTTCCGATTTTTGTAGTCCTGAAAATAGCCTTTGTAAAAAACAAGTCTATTTTTAAGTTCATATAAATGTGAATTGTTTAACCGGTAATGTAAATATCTTTATATTAAAAAGTAAGTATGTTCAAGAGTCCTGAAGAATTGTGGAGTAAGTGTCTAAGCGTCATTAGCGATAATATAAGCGAAGCATCCTATAATACCTGGTTTGCGCCAATAGTAGCATTGAAGTTCGAAAACAATGTGTTCGTATTGCAAGTGCCAAGTCAGTTTTTTGTAGAGTATATCGAAGAGAAATACATCGATTTACTACGCATGACTTTGTTTCGTGTGGCTGGTGAGGGTACTCGCCTTGAATATCGCGTTTTGATTGACAAATCGAGTGGAAAAGCTACTCAAATACCAAGCACGAATGAGCAGCCCAAAAGTAAACAAAATACTTCGGGAAGTAATTATGTGAGTCCTTATCATCGTGTACAATTGCCCGAAATTGACCCTCAGCTCAATCCTTCCTACAATTTCAATAGCCTTATCGAAGGTGCAAGTAATAAATTAGCTCGTACGGCGGGTATAAGTATTGCTAACGAGCCCGGAAAGACTATTTTCAACCCTTTGTTTGTATATGGACAATCGGGTGTTGGAAAAACACACTTGGCAAACGCTATTGGTGTAATGACAAAACAACTTAATCCTGAAAAACGGGTGTTGTATGTTTCTGCTAATACTTTTCAAATTCAATATACTGATGCTGTAAGAAGTAATTCTGTAAACGATTTCTTGAATTTTTATCAAACAATAGATGTTCTTATTATAGACGATATTCAGGAATTCTCTGGAAAAACGGGTACGCAAAATACCTTCTTTCATATTTTTAATCATTTACATCAAACTGGTAAGCAATTAGTACTCACTTCCGACCGCTCTCCTTTGGTTTTGGTTGGTTTGGAGCAGCGCTTACTCACTCGTTTTAAATGGGGACTTTCGGCCGAAATAGAAAAACCTGATTTCGATTTGCGTAAAGCAATTCTTGAAAATAAAATCTACCGCGATGGTCTTGAAATCTCGGAAGACGTAATTGACTTTATTGCCGAAAATGTGGTTGATAATGTGCGCGACCTCGAAGGAGTGTTGGTATCGTTAATGGCGCATTCTACACTTACTGATATGCCTATCGACATTGAGCTTGCCGAAAAGGTTGTTAGCCGAATTGTTACTGTAAGTCGTAAAGTAAATACAGTTGAAAAAATTCGCGACGTGGTGTGTGAGTATTTTTCCCTTTCGGTGGACGCAATTTCGACCAAAAGTCGCAAACGCGAAGTGGTTCAAGCTCGTCAAATAGCCATGTATCTGTCAAAACAATTGACTAAAAACTCATTGTCGTCAATTGGAAGCACTATTGGTCAGCGCGACCATGCAACTGTTTTACATGCCTGCAAAATTGTAAACGACTTAATGGATATTGATAAAAACTTCCGTTCGAGTGTTCGAGAAATCGAAGAGAAATTGAAGAAATAAGTTTTGAATTTGAAAATTTGAAAATTTGAGGATTTGAAAATTGATATAAAAAAAGCTTATCGGAATAAATCTGATAAGCTTTTTTTACAAAATAACCCAATAACCTTATAACCTAATAACCTAATAACCTAATAACCCAATAACCTAATAACCCAATA
>JAIFKX010000289.1 GCA_020049335.1 Paludibacter sp.
GCGCTTTTGTTGCGCAGTTAAACATATCCAGCATCCAAATACAAATTGTTCCTGTTTGGCTCGTCCACTCAAAATCATTCAGGTTAGTAATTCTGTTTTCGGTTGAATATGCCACCATATCCACTTCGTCCTCAATGTTTAAATCAAGTATTAGAGATGCATCTTCCAAACTTATTAATTTTATAGTTCTATCTACATCTAATTTGAAATGGGTACCCAAATAATTCGTGATATCCATTACCTTATTCATTGCTACCATTTCTTTATCTGCTTTTTTCAACTGCCAAGCTTCTATATCAATAGGCTTTGGGGTATGCCAATTTTCAAATGTTTGTTCTGTTTTTGGTTTAAAATAGATGGAGTATCTTCCTCCTTCCGGTCCCAACCAACATCTATTCTCACCACCGTAAGCATTCATGTGTTCATCAATAACCTTTGAGTCTAATGCCTTGTAATTAACAAAACCTAAACTATTGCCGTTTAGTCCATTAGCGGTACTTGTAAAAACTTTACCCTGATAATTTACCGATACTATGACTTGTGCTTTATCGCCATTCCCTGACAAAACAATTATATCATCTTTGGATGATAGATAATTCAAATCGTAGCCAAATGTGCCTTTTTCAAATGATTTCATTGTGTGATTATTTTTAGTCTTTCCATTACAACTGAATATAAATAAAGACAGAAATAAAATTTGGTAAATAAATATTTTGATTTTCATGCGTTTATTTGTTAATAATTCAAATTTCAATATTTTCAATACATATTAATAATCTCATTTTACGTCTGTATTTAATATACACGAAAAAACACGAAACAAATACTACTATAATTCTATGTTATAAAACATAATTAATATTATTTTTAGTTATTCAATTTCTCTAACGTCATCGACCTGTATGGCTCCATAAACTACATTTATAGAAATTTTCCCATTATTTGATATTACACTACCAAAACCAGTTGCCGTTGATAAAAAAGATTTAAAATTGCCAGCATTCGAATTTACATACAAAACTTTTTCAACAGCATCGTATCTTACTCCAGTATAAGCTTGTAGCAATGCATAGCTTGATAGAGCCCTTCCATACCAGTGTCCGAATTCATACTCATCAAAAGGATTTCTCTTCTTTCCATCATATCTTTCTCTGCAAGCTTTTACAATATCTAAGCCCTTTTGAACCTCACCAAGTGCAATTAGATGTGAAGCAACCTGATATTCAATGCCTGTCCAAACTTCATCAGAGTACACAAAAGGTAATGATGGTTTTCCCCCTTTTGGCCATGTGCAAAGTAACAATCCTTTTTCGTTGCCATTTGCATAGGTTGGGCGTTGAGGATTTGAATGTTGAACTAAATCAGTCTTAAAATTATATTTATATACAGCATTAACATGACTTAATATCGTTGACTTATCAACTGGTAATTTAATACCACTTAATGAGGCTAGCCAAAAACCAATTACACCATCCGAAAGACACCCTGTTCCGTACTGATATTTTGGGCCTTCATTTTCAAGTATTTTTTGAGCTTCAGGCGATGAGTAGTCACTATTCCATGAATTTTTTGATAGTATAACGGGGTCTGGCGATTTGAGGTCTTTCCATTCTACATTTTGTATAAAATACTCACCATTGAATAATGTTTTTTCAATTTTTTTAGAGCTCGACTTTAAAATATCTTTGTAATCTACGGTATTCTCATTCAAAGCATTTCCCATTTCAACAAACGCTTTTAGTGCCCCTATATAAAAACTGGAAATCATCCCATCTGCACCCCAGAACTCTATATCGTATGTATTGTGATGTGGTTCAACTATTAATCCCGTTTTATTTGGATCCCATTTTGTAATACAATAATCCAAACTTTGTTTAAGCTTTGGATAAATATTTTTTAACCACTTTGTATCTCCGTTTATTCTCCAATCTCTGAATGTTTTGATAATACCTCCTAATTGTCCATCGGCTGCTGCATGAAAAGTATGTGAAACTGGTCGTATTGGCATATTACTACGAAAATTTTGATGACCAAAATTATCCTGTGATACGAAAAACTCCGTTTCGCGAAGTGATTTTTCCAAAAATGGGAATAAATTTGGTGTGGCCTGGGCATAGTTCCATACATGAGTACACGAACCGTGACAACTACCTTCATTATCTCCGCTTCCTTCCCAATTCCACAATCTGCCATCGTAATCTCTCATTACAGTTGTAGATTTAAGAATACTTAGATTTGCTGCAACAGCCTCAATAAGGATTTCGGGTAAACTTGAATCAAAAAAAGCAGATGAAAATAGTTGTGTTTTGTTATTCAAATCAGAATAGTTTGTATTCCAATATCTTATTAAGTCATCAATTGATTTAAACTTACTTGCATACCATGGTGTATAAAACTTAAATTGTTTTGAATAATAATTTATAGCTTCAGGCGTTTCATCACTTTCTTTTGTAGGCTCTTCGCCTATACGTAATGATGACTTTGGAACATACCATGCCATTAATACCTTTATCACTTTTATTTCACCTGGTTGTAAGTGAAATGGCACATAAAGAGTGGCACCAGGTGCGTTTGAATTAACTGGAGGGTTTTGTGAAATAATTCCCTTACTTAATTCATTCCAATTGATTGTTTGAGAATCGAACCAACCACCTCTAAACCAGCAATGATTAACTATGGTATTGGACTGATCAGTAAAAATTGCAAATTGGGAATTTGCTTCGGGCTGTATTGTGTTTGAATCATTTTGCAGTAAAAAACCATTTTTGATTGATTTAATTCGCTTTTTATCGTTATTTTCCCAAGTGAAATTACTCGACGAATATGAAAAAATTGCTTCAATCATATTGTTACTATTATTTTTAAAAGTATATTCAATTGCACCCATCGGCAAAGATGAATTATCAGCATCAGTTGGAATAAATGGACTCCAAGCTGTAAATGAACACGATAAAGGAATTGACTCATCAACTAAATTGATATATGAATAAGGAAACTTTGCCTGAAATGTATTGGAACAAAAACGAGTTAATCCATAAGTTTTACCGCTAAGACCGTTACTTGCTCCCGGCATTCCAAATAATTTCCATTTTGGCACTTGCCCTTCGAGCACTTTTGTATTCCCTCCTTTTATGTGTATAGCAGCATACATCGTTGGTTCATGAAAAACTTCAGGGTGATGGTGAATGGCCATTTGCGCAATTGCACCATTTCCTTCAATACTAAATGACCCTGCTCCAATTCCACCAATAGGAAAAGCTATCCGATCTAGATACTCATCTTTATAAATTTTTTGTGAAAATAATACATTAGAAAAAACGATTGTAAATCCCAAGAATACAAGCGTTTTTTCAAATTTATAAAACTTTGTGTGCATACAAATTATTTTGATTTAAATATTATTACATTCAAATTTTACCACCCAGGGTTTTGCACCATTAACGGTAATTTATTCATCTCTTTTTGAGGTATGGGAAATAAATAATGTTTTTTCTCAAATATTCTTTTTTCTAATATTGATCTTTCGTAAAATGCATTGTCGTTTAGGCTTGTGCCTGCATTTATATTCATGCCATGAATAAAACCTCCATCTGTTTTCTCCGAAATTTTCCAACGTCTTGTATCAAAGTATCTGTGTGTTTCAAAAGCGAATTCAATTTGCCTTTCATGTCTGATTTTTTCTTTCATTTGATCGTAATTCAAACCAGATGGCAAATCAGGTAAACCTGCTCGCTTTCGGATTGCATTTACATAAAAATATGCCTTCGATGAACCCTCAGCTTCATTTATCGCTTCAGCGTAATTTAAATAAATTTCTGATAATCTAAAATAAACCAAAGTACGTAATGACCAACCTGTATTTTGAGAGATATTTACATTTTTGTCAAGCATTTTTTTCATCAAATATCCTGTTATGCAATAATCAACACCTCCACTTTTTTTACCATCTCTACCTGTCTTCCAAAATTCTAATTTTCGAGTTTTCCAATAAGCTCCATTAAAATTAATAAAAGCATAAAACCGTGGCTCTCTACCAACATACATATTTCTTATACCACTCTGATAATAACCGTTTGGATGGGTCAAAGTAGTATATCCGTTTTCTGCATAGCCGGATGAAGGATTTATTATTGGTGTTCCATCTGTATTATAAGCTATTATTGGAGCTTCACCATTCGACATTTCGAAAGCATCAACCAGTTCTTGTGTTGGACAGTACCCTGACCATCCAGACATTCCTGTAGGGTTTGATGCCCTTTCAATATGATCCCAAACTCCAATATTTTTCGCAAAAAGCACTTCACTATTCCAATTTTTCAAGAATAGTTCTTTGTATGCTGTTACGGGATCATTATCTGAAGAATAATAAATCTTATAACCTTCGTCCTCAACAGCCTGTATGCATTCTAATGATGCTTGTGCCGCTTTTTCCCACTTTTTTGCATCGTAATCAGAAAAAAGCTTCTCTCCATCTTTATTTTGAAAATCTTTATAATCAGGATTCCCATTAAAAAGGGGACTGGCCGAACACAATAAAACTCTTGATTTAAGTGCTAAGGCAGCTGCTTTAGTGGCTCTACCGTATTTATCGGTAGATGTTTTGATGGGTAGATTTGAAGCGATAGCTTTATTTAAATCAGACACTATAAAGTTAACCGTTTCATCAAATGTGCTTCTTTTAATTTTTTTAAAATCATCATCGGGTAAAATTACTTTATCAACTATAGGAATTGGTCCGTGAGTTCTTAAAAGTAAAAAATGGTAAAATGCTCTAAGAAATAACGCCTCTCCTTTCCAAATATCTTTTTCGTTTTCATCCATAGGAGTTTGATCTATATGTGATAGAAAAATATTTGATTTTCGAATACCCTCCCAATTATACGGCCAAATATCACACATATCCTGACCTCCATTTCCTACATTTTCAGGATTCCAAGAGCCATTATTCATATATTGAGCATACACAGCATTCCAAGTAATTTCCATTTCATCAGAAGCACCAACAAATGGATTTCGCCCCCACCAATCGTTAAATGAAATTTCCTGAGGCAAATTAACATATACAGAACTCAGATATCGTTCAGCATAAAGCCGGCTACTAAAAGCCTCATCGAGCGTCATATCCTCGTTAGGTACTTTATCTAAAAAATCCGAGCAAGATGCCAATAAAAGAAGGATTAATACTAAAGCACTATATTTCATCTTTGATATATTTTGATGTACCATTTTTTTGTAAGTTTTGAAAGAACTAAATAATAGTTAAATTAGAAATTTACTTGAATACCACAGTTTGTGGTACGAGATACAGGGTATGATCCTGTTCCATTGTTTGACTCGGGGTCAAAAATTTTAATTTTATCCCATGAATAAATGTTCATGCCATTAACAAATACTCTTAGACCATTGATATGTAAAGTATTATAAATATTTTTAGGCAAATTATACCCAATTTCAATATTCCTTAGCTTAAGGTATGACCCATCACGCATGTATAATGTTGAAGTTTGGTAATTATTTGGGTTGGGACCATCCACTACAGCCGGATACTTTGCGGTTTCTTTGGTAACAGAAGTCCATCTATTGTCATAATACTCTCTAAGCACATTCCACGATGCCTCACCATATTCAAATGGATACATTGTTGCTCCATCAATAAAAATACTTGTACGGGCTGCACCTGTAAAAAACATACTAATATCAAAGTTTTTATAACTTACTGTACCACCAAAACCGTACATAATCTCTGGCATGCGTGTAAATCCGATAGGAACTTTATCGTACGAATCAATTATACGATCTCCATTTTGATCCATATATTTTATGTCTCCTGGTCGAACTGTAGTCATAAAAGTTTGTTTCGGACTATCTTCAATGTCTTTATCATCTTTAAAAAACCCAAGAGCAATTAATCCAAAAGGTTGATCTATTGATTTTCCTTTGAGTGATTGATAAGCGAATTTTGGTGTGGGCTCATCATTCTCAACAATGTAATTTTTAGCAAATGACAGGTTTCCTCTGACCGAAAAAAATAAACCTGACTTCAACGATTTTTTAATCTCAAATGAACCATCAAGCCCTTTGTTATTTACAATACCTAAATTGCCGTAAGGTAGTACCCAAGGAAAAAATCCGGCAACATTAGGAACCGTTTGTCTTTGTATAAGTATTCCTTCTCTATCCTCGATAAAATAATCGAGTTGAAAAGTTATTAAATCTTTAAGAAAAGATCCTTCGAGTCCGACATTAAATTTCGTAGATGTTTCCCAAGTTACATTTGATGCCCCGATTTGTCCTTCCTGAATACCTGGTATTAAAACCTGACTATCGCCATATCTGTACGATTCAACATCTTGTGTTTGCATAGATGTTAAGTACATATACCTTCTGTTTCCGCTTATATCGTTTCCAACCTGGCCGCAAGATGCTCTGATTTTTAAAGAGTTGACAAATAGCATATTCCAAAAACTTTCGTTAGTTGGTATCCAGCCAAGTGATAATGAAGGAAAAAAACCATATCTTTTTTTAACAGGGAATTGCTCTGAACCATTATATCCAAAATTAAATTCCATTAAATATCGTTGGTCGAAGTTATAACTTCCTCTTCCCGCAATTCCCTGCCTTCTGTAAGGTAAATTATTGATTGAAGTTGAGGCTGTGATATCCACAAAATCGCGTGCATTATAAAGTAACAATGAGTTTATACTGTGTTTACCAAAGTTTCGATTATAGTTTATTGAAAACTCCTGATATATTGCTCTATTCGATTGACCGCCAAGTGAATATCCTAAAGGCGAGGCTTCTCTATGTGTCTGATAAATGTCAACTCCATTTGCATCTTTTCCCAAATATTGCTTAACTTCAAAATCCTTTTTTCGATTTGTATATGCTTTAAAAAAGTGGTCGTACGAAAAGCGACCATTTATTGAGAGTCCGCTTGTAATTTTCGATAAGTCCCAATTTAGCTCAAAGGTGCTTTGTAATGAATTTGAGTTTTGAGTTTCATATCCTGATTGTGTAATTAACCCCCACGGATTTGAACCTAAATTTGCCAATAATCCCGACATACTACCATCGGGGTTTTCCTTTGGAAATGCAATTGGAGATGTTATTCTTATTGCACCAAAAATATCATTTGCTGATTTCCCCGGAAAATTTTGCATTTGAATAATACCTCCAATTCCAAGTTTGGCAGTAATATATTGCGAAACTTTTACGTCTGTTCTTGAACGGAAATTATATCGCTTCAAATTTGCATTTGTATTATATTTGTTTAGGTTATCAACTTTCCATATTCCGTCCTGAGTTGTAAAGCCAACATTTACAAAGTATTGAACATTGTCATTTCCGCCACTTATATTCAAGTTAGAAATACTCTGCATGGAATTTTGTCTAATTATTTCATTTACCCAATCTACATTCGGATATAAATAAGGATCGGAATTGTTTTTGAACTTTTCTATCTCCTCGCTAATGAATTTAGGATTTTTATTTACATTAATTCTACCTTCGTTTACTAATGATGCATATTCAGAACCGTTGATATAGTTTGGCAATCGTTGTGGAGTTAAAATAGCATACTCAGTACGTAATGTAACTTTAGGTTTTCCTATCTGACCTTTTTTAGTTGTAATCAAAATTACCCCATTTGCACCTTGTACTCCATATACTGCTGTTGCCGAAGCATCTTTCAAAACCGATATACTCTCAATTTCTTCGGTATTGATTGTATTCATATCTCGTTCTATGCCATCAATTAATACCAATGGATTACGATTAACCCAAGTTCCCATCCCCCTAATGTAAACCGTTGCTGCATCATATCCGGGTTCTCCCGATGATTGTCTTGTAATAAGACCAGGGATTTGACCTCCTAATGTATTTGAAATAGAAGGGGTTGAGCTTTTTTTAATTTCCTTTACCGAAACATTTGAAATTGAGCCCAATACACTTACTTTCTTTTGTACACCATAACCAACCACTACAACTTCGTCTAAAGCATCTGCAGATTCTAACATTGTAATATTTAGGATACTACTATTATTATTTATATCTGCTTCCTGACTTATAAATCCTATATATGAAAACAATAATTTCTGAAAACTTTTCGGAACATTTATCTTATATTGTCCGTTTACATCAGTTATTACTCCTGTCTTACCATCTTCTATTCGTACATTTACCCCTATTAAAGGTACTCCGTTTTTGTCCGACACATTACCCTGAATTAATTTTAAATCATTATTTGAACCTGTTAAAGTGCTAATACTGAGAAATAAAAAGATAAAATTTAATAAAATTAATTTTCTGTTACTGTATATCATAAGTTTATATTGTTTATTTTTATCTCAGGGCTTCCATCGATTGACTGAAAGCGTGAATAATAGTTTGTGAATTTAAAGTACTATTCCTTTTAAATATTGAATACCATTTATATCTAATTTTACTAAAAACACACCTTTTTGTAGCTTGCTTAAGTTTATTTTGTTTGATATATTATTGATACCTGAAAACACATTTCTACCTGATATGTCGAAAATATTTAATTTTGCATTATTTAGATTTTTACTAGTTTTAATACTCAATTGTTTATTCGAAACATAAACCTTCAAATCATCATCTTGCTTTGAAATAATTATTCCTGTCGGGGCTTCATTGTTTACGAATAATTCATTTCGCCCCCATCCACAAACAAAAACCTCATCATATCCATCGTTATTAAAATCAGCAATCTCCATTGAGCCATCTGTCCAGCCTGCTATATCAATTGACGCTTGATTTATAATCTGAAAATTTGATGAACCGTCGTTTTTATAAACTGAAAAGGTTCCTCCGGCATTACCATTTTTCACTCCCCAGCCACAAACAAAAAGGTCCAAATTTGAATCATTTTCAAAATGACCAAATTTAATTGGGCCACGTGCTACTCCGACTAAATCAGGAGTACTTATTGGTGTAAATGTAAAATCACCATTACCTTTGAGTAATTGAGCTGTAAATACTTCAGGATTAATATTAGGAACTTTACCCGAAATCAAAATATCAGCTTTACCATCTTTATTAAAATCGGTACAGTTAACTGCCGAAAATTCATAGTTTTGTTCAATTGAGAAAGTTGTCATGGTAAATGAACCTTTTCCATCTCCCTTAAACAACTCCGTTCTATTCCATCCTGAGACTAAAATGTCTAAGTTTCCATCCTTGTTAAAATCAGTCCAATCACTTCCGTCGGCAATTCCAATAATATCATTAGGTATTAATGTGAAAACACCTGAACCTTCGTTTTTATAAATGAAAACGTTTCCACCTGCTGGATTGTCAACCCAACCTACTTGTAAAACATCAAGATCGCCATCATTATCATAATCGCCCCATTTAACAGCCCCATTTGATATGGGTTGAAGCTCTGTTACCAATGTAAATTTTGCTTTACCATTATTACTATAAACAAAAGATCGTTGACTTGTAACACCACCATCCTTACACCATCCTTGCATTACTAAATCTAAGTCGCCATCTTTATCATAGTCTCCTAAATTCATTTTACTCCAAAAAACACCTTTATCAATTCCTGATTCGAGTCCCTCTACCAGCCTAAATCCTGTGTTCTCGTTCAGATATATTACTGTTTCGGTAGGTTCACCTGGTTTACTAGCATTTCCACCACTTACCACAATATCGATTCTACCATCTCCATTAACATCGCCAACAACTGAACTTGTAAGCTGAAAACCTTGAATAAAAACTCCTGGAGTAACATTGTTATAAACTTGTGAAAAAACCAAAGTGGAACAAAAAAAACATAAAGAAATTATTAATTGCTTTTTCATGATTGTAATATTTAATGATTAATTTAATTTTAACTTTTGTTGTGTGTCGGTTTTATTTAGAATGATTTATTTGATAACGATTCTGTATAAAGATATTGAACAATTGGATGATGAATTGTTTATTTCACATTAGTGTTT
>JAIFKX010000070.1 GCA_020049335.1 Paludibacter sp.
ACATCAATAGCACCATCTTTGGGGCTTGTAATGGTAATAATTGGTAAAATACCTGTTGCAAAGCTCCAAGTTGTATCTTTCGTCATGGCATTGCCGAGCAGATCCTGTACCTCGTGCGAGATAGTAGCGGTGTACACTTTGTTTGGTAACAAATCAACAGTTGGGTCGAAAGTAGCCTGATTTCCAGCATAATTGATAAAACCATTGATAGTATTCGTACCTTGTTTTAATTTGAAAGTAGCGTTTGTAAATGTTGTAACATTCATAACGGTACTAAAATCGGCTGTGATAATTTTATTAACAGGCACATCCGAAGCCCCTTTGAGTGGGCTTGTAAGCACTACTACCGGAATAGCTCCCGTATTAAAGAACCAAGTAGTGTCTTTTTTCATCACATTTCCCATTGGGTCGGCGGCTCCACGCGTAATTGTAGCGGAATATACAGTGTTTGCTTCCAACAAATCGGTAGGTACAAAGGTAGCTTTCACACCTGCGTAAAGCACAGTGCCTTGCACCAAAGCAGTTCCTTTTTTTACAAAAAATGTGTTTACATTAATGGTTGTCGGATTCATAGCTTCGTTGAAAGTAGCTGAAATCCGTTTGCTCGTTACTACGTTAATTGAACCGTTACTTGGGTCAGTAAGTGTAACTTCGGGGCAAACGCCTACTACTTCACCAGTAAATTCGTCCTTGCTACATTGCCAGCTTGTAAGCGCTATCAAAAAAAGAAAAAAGGGCACACTAAATAAACCCGAAAACCTTGTGAGCCATGGCTTTGACGTGTTGTTTTGTTTGAATAAAATTGTTTTGTTTTGCATTGTGAACTGATTTTTAAATTTGAAAATTTGAGAGTTTGAAAATTTGAGAATGCTAAGCAGCATCAATTTAATATGGGATAATTGTGTTTCTATATTTTAATAATAAAAGATAATTACAAGAATAATTCTTCAAAAATTGACTACGAAATATTGAGATGATTCAACCATGCAAAGGTGCGGACTTAAATCCCTTTACATTTTACACTAAAAATGCAATTTGTTACATGTTTTACAGATTAATTTAGCATAATTCTATATGTAAATTATGCAACTCGTAATCAGAATAATGTAACATAAAAATTAAGGTTAGGACTTATTTTTGTTTTTTATAAACGTTATATATGAAATCAAAATTCAGTAAGATTTTTCCTGTTTTAAAGAACGCTTTCAAAAGCTGGTTTGCCAAAGACCCTTTGCGCGAAAGCGGTATTATTGCTTATTATGCCATTTTTTCGTTGCCCGGATTGCTTATGGTGATATTGACGCTTGCTGGCTATTTTTTTGGTCGCGAAGCGGTGAATAATCAAGTGGCAGCTCAATTTTCGTCAACCATGGGAGCCGATACCGCCAACCAAATACAAGATATAATTGTGCAAGCCAGCCGAATGCGAAACTCCTTGTTGGCTACCATTTTGGCAGTCATTACCATTCTTGTGGGTGCCACAGGCGTATTTGTCGAATTTCAAAACGCCTTAAATCAAGTTTGGCAAGTGAAAGTAGATGTTTCAAAATCAACAATATGGCATATCATCCGCATTCGATTGTTTTCGTTTGGATTAATTATTTCCATTGCCTTTTTGTTAGTTGTTTCGCTGCTAATATCGACCCTAATTGCTGCATTTGGGAATTGGTTGAGTGGTCATTTTACAGATTCGATTTTGATTTTAATCCAATTTATGAATACTGGATTTTCATTTGTGGTATTGGCCGTTTTGTTTGCATTGATGTATAAAATACTCCCCGATGCCAAAATTGAATGGAAACATGTATGGATTGGGTCGTTTGTAACAGCATTTTTGTTTGGAATAGGAAAATATGCTCTTGGATTATATTTCAGCCAATTAAGCCCTGGTATTGGGTATGGTGCAGCAGGTTCAATCATTCTCATAATGCTTTGGGTAACTTATTCTTCGGCAATCGTATTGTTTGGAGCCGAATTTACTTATGCTTATGCCACTATGTTTTCGGGAAAAGTAGCACCGAGCGAAATTGCAAAAAAAACAACTTAAATAAAAATCTTAACTATGTGGTTTACCAAAACAATAGAAGCAGTTTTAAAAGAATTAGGTATTGATTCGGCTCAAGGTCTTTCTGATAAAGAAGCCCTAACCCGATTGAATAAATACGGTGCAAATACATTATTAGCTGAAAAAAAGAAAAATATCTTCTTGCTTTTTTTCGAACAGCTAAAAAACTGGCTGATTTATATCCTACTTGGAGCTGTGGTTATTACCATTTTTATGGGCGAATATGTTGATGCAGTTATTATTATGCTGGTAATTATTATCAATGCTGTGCTTGGTGTTATTCAAGAAGTGAAAGCTGGGAAGGCGATTGAAGCGCTGCAAAAATTGACAATTTCCAAAGCATTGGTTCGCCGCAACGGAGTTGCACAGGAGATTGACTCTGAAAAAATTGTTCCTGGCGATATTCTTATTCTCGATGCGGGAAGAATTATTGCGGCTGATATTCGTTTGATTGAATCCATTAATCTCAGGATCGACGAATCATCACTAACAGGTGAATCAGTTCCTTCCGAAAAAGAGGCTACCCTTATTCAATCGGATCTGAAAACCGCTTTGGGAGACCGTTTAAATTTAGGTTTTATGTCGACCACTATTACCAGCGGAAGAGGATTAGGTATAGTAGTTGAAACAGGGATGGAAACCGAAATTGGTGAAATTGCGTCCATTATCAACACAGAAGTAAAGTCGAAAACGCCTTTGGAAATCCGTTTGGATAAATTAGGAAAAACTCTTGGAATTATTGCAATAGTAATTTGTGTTCTGATTTTCATTATTGCAATGCTTCAAGGGCGCATTTTATCCGAAATGTTTATGCTGTCCGTTTCCTTGGCTGTAGCCGCCATTCCCGAAGGACTTGCTGCTATTGTGGCGGTTGTGTTGGCTGTGGGTGTAACTAATTTATCCAAAAAAAATGCCATCATTAAAAAGCTATCCGCAGTTGAAACGCTAGGATCACTGAATATTATTTGCTCCGACAAAACATGTACTTTAACTCAAAACAAGATGACGGTTACGAGTGGCTTTAACCTCGATGGTTTGGTTGAAATTGTTGAAATAGGAAAAGACAAAACAACTTCGGAAGATTTAAAATTAATGGTAAAAGCATTTATACTCTCTTCGGATGCATCTTATAATAAAGGCATTGGCACGGGCGACCCAACCGAAATTGCTTTATTAATAATGGGCGATACGATTGGAATTGATCGAAAAACATTGCAAAACACCAATAAACGTATCGACGAATTAGCATTTGATTCCGACCGAAAGTTAATGACGACATTGATTGACGAAAATGGGAAGTTCACTGTTTATACAAAAGGTGCTCTCGGAAACCTGATTGAAATTTGCACACATATTTTAGAAAGCGGGAAATCAATTCCCATAACCGAGGCTCACAAGCAAAAATACCTCGATGCAGCCGTTTCCATGTCGAACCAAGCCCTGCGTACGCTCGGAGCGGCTTATAAGCCGGTAAAGGGAAAAATTGACCCTGCCGAAATGGAGAAAGACTTGATTCTTATTGGTTTGGTAGGAATGATAGACCCACCAAGGACGGAAGTAAAGGACTCAATTTTAAAAGCGAAAAATGCAGGAATCAAAACCCTCATGATTACCGGTGATCATAAAAATACCGCCTTTGCCATTGCTCTTAGGCTTGGAATTGCCGAAAAAATAGAGCAAACAATTACAGGACAAGAAATTGATGCGTTTACCGAGCAGGAATTCTCCGAAAGGATAAATAACTATTCCGTTTTTGCACGCGTATCGCCCGAGCATAAAGTGAAAATTGTGCGCGCGCTGAAATCGCAGGGCAATGTTGTTTCCATGACAGGCGATGGCGTAAACGATGCTCCTTCGCTGAATGCTGCCGATATTGGCGTTGCAATGGGCATTTCGGGTACCGACGTTGCCAAAAGCGCTTCGGATATGATTCTTGTCGACGATAATTTTGCAACTATTGTAACAGCTATTGAGCAGGGTCGAAATATTTATAACAACATAAAAAAGTCTGTGATTTTTCTAATCACTTGCAATTTAGGCGAAGTATTAACGATATTTGTGGCACTAATAATAGGCTTGAAAGCCCCATTAATTGCCACACAGCTACTTTGGATAAACCTCATTACCGATTCACTTCCCGCCATAGCGTTGGGAATGGATTCAGGAAATCCGGATGTGATGAAAGAAAAACCACGACCAGCAAAAGAGAGTTTCTTTGCCAACGGTGCTGGTTTGCATGTTTTAGTTGGAGGATTTCTGATTGGAGCCCTAACAATCGCAGCTTATTATTTTGGGTATTACGAACGTGGATATTCCCCATTCGATAAGCAAGTTCCACAAAACACAATAGAATATGCCCGCACAATGGCTTTCATGGTATTGGTGGTTTGTCAGCTGTTTTATTCCTTAGCACTGAGGCACGAACGTAAATCAATTTTCAGCATTGGTCTTTTCACAAATAAATATCTTGTAGCAGCCATAGTTGCAGGTTTAGCACTTCAGCTTGTGGTAATTGGGATACCAGTAATTAGAAGTGCATTTCATTTGCAAATGCCTGATATTCAAGCTTGGGTAATTATTATTGCATTAGGTCTTACGCCCTTGATTTTAAATGAGATTATGAAAATATTTATCCGAAATCTGAATAAAAAAGCGCAAAAATAATAAGAGCAAGCAATATAAAAACATCAAAGTAAGAAAATTTAAACTACAAATAATATATGTGTTTTTCAACCGAAGCAAGTTTTATTGGAGGTGCTGTTATAGTGGCAATTGGCGTTGCCACTATCCGTAAAGTGCACAAACCATCACAGTTAGTTTTCGCATGTATCCCGTTATTTTTTGGTATTCAGCAAATTGCAGAAGGTTTCGTTTGGTTGGGATTGCAAAACCCTAAATACGAAGCATTTTTAATGCCTGCAACATACATTTTTTTAATTATGGCAGAGGTATTTTGGTCTTTTATGACTCCTTTAGCAGTAATGCTCATGGAAAAAAACAAAAAAAGATTGAAAGTATTGTGGGTGCTTTTGGGAATGGGAATTTCAGTTTCCTTGTATTTTATTTTCTGTATATCAACTTATAGTATTGTGCCCGAAATTAAAGAATATCACATCAAATATGTCGAAGGATATCCAAAATCAATTCAGTTAATCGTTTTCGGCTTTTATTTAATTGCGTCCCTTACGCCACTTTTCATTTCCACCATCAAACGAATATATCTGATGGGCATATTAATGGCAGTATCTTGTTTAATTACAATGATATTTTATACACAATTTCTTACTTCAGTATGGTGTTTCTTTGGCGCTTTAATCAGTATAGTCATACTTTGGATACTTAGGGATGCACGCAAGAAATAAATAGTAGGAAGATAAATGAAATTTTATACTGCGCAAAATTATAGCTTAATATCGGCTTCGTTTCAAACATAAAACTTGAAACGTAGCCGGTTTTTTTGTCGCTCCCATGAAAAATTCACTTGGAATGCAATTAATAAGCTCAAATAAAAAATAGAAACTTGTGCATTAATTAAAAAACAACTTGGAACTACTTTGCATTTTGTGAAGTTATCTGTATCTTTGCACATTGAAAAACTGAAAAATGAGAATACGCAATAAGGATTTATTAGATAAGTTTGTAAAGAAACATGCTGATTCTAAGAAAGCTATGCAAACTTTTATCGAATTTATTGAAGAGGCTGAATGGCAGAACTTTAATGACATGAAAGTAGATTTTAATTCCGTAGATTATGTTAGTAATGAACGATATGTATTTAATATTAGAGGAAATAAATATCGGATTATTGCTATTATTATTTTTGTAGGAGGAGTTATTTCAATACGATTTGTAGGAACTCATGCTGAATACAGCAAGATAGATGCTAAACAGATATAATACAAAAAAAATGGAAAAGAAATATATAGATATTAAAGAAATTCACACACCTGAATTATTTAAACAAATGTCTGAATATACAGATGCTTTAATTGAGGAAGCAACTGCAAACGGGTCTTTGAATGAACAAGGTGCTGATAATGAGTATACTCGTGAAATTGGTCGAGTTGGTCGTATGTGTGCTGATTATGAAAGTATGTACATGAAATTCGAACATTTAAAGTTTAAATCACCTTTAGTAGTTTCTATCGAAAGGGAGATGGAAAAACGCCACATTAAACAACGTCAAACTGCTGAATTACTGGATGTAAAAGAATCTACGTTTAGCCAAATAATGACCGGTAAACGCCCAATTTCTATGCGTATGGCTAAACGCTTATTTAAAGAATTAAATATTGATCCAGGTCTTATTTTAGAATTTTCGTAAAATAAATTCCCAGCACCAAGTAGCGTGTAATCTCGCAAAAAAGAAGTTTTGTAACTGACACAATCCGAAGTTTCTTTAGTTATAAAAAAAAATCGCTCCGATAAAAAATTAATTTTATCAGAGCAATTCCCTAGTTAAAGTGGTCGTGAAAAATCTTTTATTTTACAATAAATTTACCCGTTTGTAAAGCGTTTTTGTTTGAAGTTAATTTGTAAAAATAGACTCCTGAAGCAAGATTAGCTGTAATTATTGACGTAGTTTGCGCAATTGATTTGCTCAACATCATCCTTCCGGTAGCATTGTAAATCAACAACTCACCACTTTCGGTAGCATTCAACAATAAAACTTTAATCGTATTGTTGTTGGCATAAATTGTAGCTATTTTTTTCGATATATTTTCGTTCAATGAGGTCGACAAGCCTACACAAGGCGATTGTTTCGTAATGGTTACTGCCGCTGTATTTACAGCACCACTTGTCGATAGGGCACGACCTAAAAGCACAGTTCCTGTTTTAATATTGATAGCTCCATTGTTCGCAACCACATTTCCTACAAATTCGGAATAATCGTTTATTTCAACAGCTCCACCTATTTTCCAATACACATTTTTGGCTTGTGCTCCGTTGGTTAACAATACTTTAGCATACGTGCTGGTAGACAAAGCTCCAGTAATTTTGATAACAAAAACAGCATTGGCATTTCCTTGTGCATTTAAGGTAACAGTACCGGTAAGTACAGTAGCAGCATTAAGCAAATAGGTATGTGGTGTAAGTACCAAATCGGCACCAAACTGAGCAGGATAAAGCAATTCAATATCGTGCGTTAAGTTATTCAAATACGTATGAATGTCAATTAGGTCGGCAGCAGCAGCGGCAGTCGATACATCTGGAATTGGATGTATATTTCCTGTAACGTTGAGTTCCTGAAAACCAGTTGTAAGTCCTACATTTGCACCTATATCACCAGTTACGAATGATACGCCACTATTGGTTACCCCTCCATTTGTGGTAAAAAGGGCATAACACGAAACAGTTTTCAAATCGGGAGCTGCAGGTCCATTAAGTATAGGACTTCCACATCCAATAGGCGTATAAGCCAAAACACCGTCGGTGGATATTGCGCCAGTTGTGGATAGTGCACGACCTTCAAGTTCTACACCCGATTGCATAACAATAGCTGCATTATTGACAACCAGATTTCCTTTCATTTTAGTACCCGAAGACATATTAACTAAGCCTTCTATTTTCCAAAATACATTACAAGCTTTGGCATCGTTAATCAATATTACTTGTGATAAGGAAGCCGTTGAAAATGCACCACCTATTTTAATTATAAATTCGGAATTGGCATTGTTCTGACCATCTAAATAGAGAATGCCATCGAGCGAAGCTTCTGCGGCTATCGAATAAATCCCCGGAGTAAGCATTTGTCCATTTCCCAATAAAGGAGCTATAAAAGCAGTAGGAGAAGCTTCCGGTATTGCAGCATCTAAAAGGTTGTAGGCAATAAGCAAATCGCCTGCAGCTGCTGCAGTAACTCCATTGGATTTATTCATAACGCCGTCGACATTGCCATAACCACCCATAGCGCCATTGTTTGTACCTACATTACCAGTAAGGTGCGATTGTCCAACATTTGACATACCACCATCGGTTGAGAATAATACAAAATTGGCTGCTGTTCCTAAACTTGGGTTTGTACTGAAGCCCAATTGTGTAACTAAAAGCATTATAACCATTGTTACACTATGTAGTAATATCTTTTTCATGATTGATGAAATTATGCTAAAACGGAATTGTTTTAACGATACAAAGGTGAGGATATTTTGAAGCTAATTCGTTACATATTTTCAGGGAAAAGTTGTAAAAATCACAGAAAGAATAAAGGTAAAAATTAGATTTTCTTTGCTTTAAAAATACTAATCGCTGGCATAGTATCGCCTAACAATAACCCAAAAGGTTTTAGCGGCTCAATGTGATCGCATATTACTTTTATAATAGCAACAAGTGGAATAGACAAAAACATACCCGAAACACCCCACAAGGCACCTCCAGCCAAAACGGCTACGATAGAAACCAAGGCATTAATTTTAACTTTTGAAGCAACAATTTTTGGCACAAAATAATTATTATCAATTAATTGAACTACATAATAAAGTATCACAACATAAAAAGCCGACCAAGCAGAATCTTTTGTTACCAAAGCTATCATCATGGGAATTGCCACCGCTACTAAACCTCCAATATAGGGAATAAGGTTAAGCATGGCACCCAAAACGCCTATAACCACAGCATATTGAATACCCAAAATAAGTAAACCAATGGCATCGAGGGTCGCTACTAAAGCAATTTCGATCATTAGTCCGGTAAGGTAACTCTGAATAACAGTTTTTGTTTGTGTAACAACTAGCCCAACTTGCGCTTGTTGGCTATCGGCAAATAGTTTGTGTATAAAATCGAGTAAAAGCGGTTTATAATACAAAAATAAAAAAACATATACGGGTATAAGAAATAGAACCACAATGCCACTTCCTACCGAAAGTAAAGTTTGACCAATTACCAAGCCACTGCCATTCACTAAATCGGCCTTTGTATCTGCAATCCAGACATTCACTTTAGTGGCGCTAATATCGAAATAGCCAGGAATCCAATGAATGGTATTATTGATAAGAAGCGTGAATTTTTCGACAAAAACAGGCCACGATTCGGCAAACCTGCTGAGCTGTGAGATGAGAAATAGACCAAAACTGGCTATTGCCAAAACCGAAAGCAGCAAGGTTACAACAATTGCCAATATACGGTTGAACTTCAAACGCACAAAAAGCCGCACAACAGGGTGAAGCACAATAGCTAACAATGCTCCAAGAATCAAAGGAACTATTAATGTTTGACCAATGGAAAGCATTGATATAAAATAATAAAATCCGATTAAAAGCAAGGATATTTTTGCATAAAGGGGTAGTTTCAGAGTCATAATAATGTGGTGATGTGGTGATGTGGTGATGAGAAAATTTGAAGATTAATTGGCGAACCAATCATCTTCAAATTTTCAAATTAACTAATTTTCAAATTCTATTAAAGACGGAACGAAAGTCCTATTTTTCCACCGGTGAAAGCATTTCCGCCACCAAATTCGATGTTTACACCGAAGCTGTTCGAGAAATAATAGCGACCGCCTACTTGTGCGCCTAAGCCCAAATTCGAGCTGTGGTTACCCGTGTAGCCATCCGGCGAAGTCCATACATAGAAACCCAAATTTGCACCAGCATACAAATCCCAACGAGGCAAAATGCCAAACAAAGTATTGAAATGGTAGTTTAAATTTCCCGAAATTCCGATTATATTATGATTGTAATAATCGTTTTGCCAGTTTTCATTGTATCCGCGATACGACAATTCGGCACCCAACGTTAAATCGGTTAAAATGCTGTGGTCGATACCAATATACAACGGAATGCCCGAATCGGACAAGCCAATACCAAAGTTTAATTGATTTGAACCACGGTATAAAGCACTTTGACTAAACGCCAATGTAGTGATCAAAATCAGGGATAATGAGAGAATAATCTTTTTCATGACAGTTATTTATATAATTTGTATACCTGCCCCCTAACCCCCTAAAGGGGGAATAAGACAGATAATGATAATTGTTTGATATTTTAACAATGGAAGTTAAATTTAACGGCTTTTTATATTCAGAATATCAGTTGTCAGAATAACTTCCGAGAATGAAGGATATTGAACACTGAGGTCGTTTTCGGCTGTAATCACAATCTTAACTGGCTTTGAAGCTGAAATGGCTTCGAAAGTTGCACTTAGGTTTTTCGACATAAAGTTATCCGAACTATTTAACTGTCCAAGGCTTTTTGCCGAATTATCTTCGCCAACTAACCACACGATATACGCCAAGCTAGGAGGAGTAAGACGAGCCGAAGGCGAAAGATTCGAAATTTCGAGTTTAATCACATAATTTTCGTTTTTGTCGGTTGTAACTTGCACATATCCTTGTGCTGCGGGAACAACTTTTGATGTCAGAAAATGTGATTTTACAGCACACGAATTGAAAGAGAATAATACTACGACACTTGCTACAAAGGCAACTAAGACTTGTTTAAATCGATTTGTTTTCATTTTGTTTGTTTTTTTTTATTTTTTTACTTGTAAATAATTATAAATATATTCGTGGAAAATGAATAAGATTAAGCACTAAACCATCTAATTTTCTTTACTCATTATTCCTAACTCATAATTTAAAATTCGTAATTCTAACTTATTCTTGCGCAGCATTTGAAATTGCTTTTCCTAAATCGTCCATATCTTTTTTGAAATTCGATTTAAAAATTTCCCATTTATTAATATCGCTTTCTTCGTAATTGTCCATGCTTTCTTTCAGTTTAGCATTTTTAAGTTCCAACTCATTGAGTTTAATCTCGTAGTTGGTTCTATCCTTCATTTTTTTAGCTTTTAAGTTAGCTTTTAGTTCAGCAATTTTCTGATCGTTTGCTTTCAATTTTTCGTCCGATTCCAATTTGTATCGAATGTATTCGTTAGTCGAATCTGATACTGCCTCTTGGTAATCTTTTTCAGCTACTTTGAGGTTTTCCTGAGCATCATCTACGCCCTCGGCTTTTTCGGAGGGTGAGTTTTTGCAATTACTCAAACTAAACACGGCTATGCAAGCCAAGGCTACGAATGTAAATTTTGTTAGTTTCATTTTGTTTGTTGATTTTAAATTTTTGTAAATGTGTATTTATTTATTCGGTATTGCTTTCACGCTTTTTGAAACGTTGAGTTAATTCGGTAATGGTGGTGATTAAACTTATTAAGTTGTTGTCGACCAATGAAGTCGTAAAACGCTCTAATATTATGGAACTAAAAAATCCTTTTACACTCCTATATTTCCCTAATGCTAAATCTATTATCAAGTCAATGGCCATATTCACTACGGACTTTGCTAACTCAAGTGGTTGCTCAACCGTTTTACTTTTGAAAATTGAAATAATATTGAGTGTTGTAAAAGCTTCCTGAAATGTGAGTTTCAGCTCCTCTTCCTGAATACCTTTATACATTCGTAACTCTGCAATGCGAAGTTGAAGTTGGACGAGGTTCTTAATTGATTCTGTTTTATATAAATCGTTCATTTTTTGAATATTTATTTGATGCGTTTTATTTCCCTTTAGGGGTTAGGGGTCTTCATAATTTTCTCAATAATCTTGTCGCGCAATGGTCGTTCAATCAGTTTTTTACGTCCCACAAATAGAGCAATGGCAAGCAAAAAGTAAAAAGCTGCAATAATGGCAAACCCAGAATAAGCATCACCCAGCAGTGCCGAAAGATAAAATCCAAGCCCAATGCTCATGGTAAACACAAACAAAAATACCGAAAGTCCCACAAGCAACATTGCCGTAAGCGAAGAACCAATCACCGAAATACGTTCGGTAACTTCGAGTTTCAATATTTCAAAATTCAACAGCAGGTATTCTTTCAGGCTGTCGGTAATTTCTTCAAATTTATTATATTCGGGCATAATGTTAAGTGTTTAAACCCCCAACCCCTAAAGGGTTCTGCCCCAAACCCCTAAAGGGGCTTAAGAAAAGAGATGATAGATACTAATCCACATTCCCTTTAGGGGTTGGGGGTTATTTTTGTTACTTGTGATTATTGGCTGCTTCAGCAGTTTTGTGTTTCACATTGTTGATTACCTCTTCCAACTTGTCTTTGGCTTGTTCTTCCAAATCTTCCGCTTTTTTGCGAAGTTCAGCTGCTTCATTTTTCATTTTGCGTTTCATGTCGCCTACTAAATCTTTCGCGCCATCCATAAAGTTGCTACGTGTGCGGCTACCTTTTTCGGGTGCAAATAAAATTCCGAGTGCTGCTCCGGCTAATGCGCCTACGACTAATGCACCTACTAATCGTCCTGTTCCATTGAAATTTTCCATCTTGTTGATTGAATGTTTTGTGTAAATTAAATTCTGTTTTTTTTTAAACTATATTCTCTATTTATTCTGCCCCAAGTCCGTCAACTGACGGAGATGAATAGTACCGAATGGTCTTCTTTCTTACTCCCCTTTAGGGGTTGGGGGCAGTAATTCCTTAAAATCTATATCCTATTGTTGCCTGATACCATACATTTTTGTAACGAGGCGTAGTCGAAGTACCGTCGCCTTTATTGCTTGTCATGTCCCAGCCCAAACGACCACTTATCACTACATTTCCCAAGTTTAAATCGGCACCACCGGTAAGACACAAAATATTTTTACTCAAATTTTCGTTGTCGAATTGTTCATCTTGCGAAATACTGACTAAATCGCTTGTAAATGTATAATTCTGACTAACTAAAAAAGAGTATTGTGGACCGACCAAGATAGAAAGATATTCGCCTGTACGAAACGAAACCAAAAGTGGCACATCGATAAAATTAGTTGTACGTGCAAAACTATATTTGCTTCCCAAAACAGATCCAGAACCTTGATACCCTTTTTGTGAGAATAAAAATTCGGGCTGTACGCCTATTACATCCGTAAGTGGTAAGGTAAGAAAAAGACCACCAACTAATCCGATTTTAGAATCAGCCTGAAACTCTTCGCCTTGCGTATCGTATACATTCGACAAATTTGCCCCTGCTTTAAATCCTAATGAAACTCTGTGATTGTTGTCGTTGCCCTTCATAATTTGAGCAAAAGTAGCAACCGGAAATAAGATTAAAATAGCCAACGTAATTACTTTAAATTTCATTTTTTTCATTGTGTGTAAGTTTTAGTTTGTAATTGAATTATTACTTTGCAAAGGTCGGTGAATAGCGTTCGTTTGTAATTACACATTTCCACATATTATTTACATTATTCACGTATTAAACGATTTCCGTATCCATTTTGGGATAATAATTACCCCCAAAATCAAATATAAATAGTAGCTTATAAGACGCCATATAAGGATAATGAGTAAAATAGAACTGCTCCCCAACAACAAATCGCTGTAGTATTCGCGGAAAGCAATTTCGGTTAGTCCACTGGCACCTGGAGTAGGGCTAACCACCATTACTACCCAAAGCATTAGTTGCCTACCGAAAATAACGAGGTGATTGGTAATAGGTGTAAAAGCCAAGAACAAAGCATTAACAACCAAAAAACGTGCGCTCCACGAGGCTGCAGTTGTAGCAAAAGCTTTGAGCCAAAACACGAATGGTTGACTGCTAATTTCGTGCGAAGCATTGTATAATGACGACGAAAAAATAGTTAGTTTAGTATGCCAGCGATTCAAAAAAGGAAGGCGAAAGAGAAGATCGAAAAAGTTGACAATAAAATTGGGACGATAAAAAAGACCTATAAAAAGCAGCGAAGTCCAAATAAAAAGCAGCCCGTAAACGCTCCAGAAAACAACTCCAATAGTAGCTGCAATAACCGAAGTTACATTAAACAATTCGGCTAAGGGTAAAAGTAGAAAAATAACAGGACAAAGAATAACAAAAAACAGTTCGTCCAAAAAAAGATTCGTTATCATTATGGCCGTACTACGCCCTACATTAAGCCCAGCTTTGGTCAAAAACAACACAACAAATGCCGAACCACCTACAGCCGAAGGTGTTACGGCCGACGAAAATTCGTTTAAAATATGAATATTAAATGCTTGTCCCCACGTGAGGCGTTTGTACGAAAGCATTCGGAAACGCCAAATAAGCCCCAAGTCGCGCCCAAACATAAACAAAATGGCAAGTAGTATAAACGCCACACTGCTCCAAGTAAACGAAATAGTGGTAAAAGTGCCTGAACTAAACTCGCGTACAAAAAGCCACCCTACAACTGCCAGCCCTATCCCTACAGGAATCAATAATTTTGTTAACCCAAAAGGCTTTGCGTGTGTCATTTCATTCGCTTTTTGAGATGTTTGTATCTGTCCAACACTTCGTCGGTTACACTTTCCCACGTGCGGTTAATGGTTTGAGAGGCTCGTAAACCAGCGCTTTTTATCAGCTCAGGGTTGGATAACAATTCACGCAAGCGATGTGCCACTGCTTCGGGGGTGTTTTCGCACAAGAAACCATCTACATTATCGGTTATCGTTTTCGAAATGGTGCTATCGTTTACCAACAACGAAGGCGTTTGGAGGGCTGCGGCTTCGTGAATGACCAACGCCCAAGTGTCGTAAGTCGATGGAAAAAGAAATAAATCGGCAGCTGCGTAATATTGTTTTAACTTTTCGCGGTCGGCAATAATGCCAGTAAATTCTATTTTATCGGTCAAACCCGCATCGGCAACCAGTTGTTTTATGTCAGCAGCAGCGTATCCTGCTCCAACAAAGTACATTTTAAATGCTAAATCATTGATTAATGCCAACGATTGAATAATCATCTCAATATTTTTTTCCCAAATCAATTGTCCTACAAAAAGTAAGACTGGAATTTTGTCTGCAACACCCAACTCGTGGCGAGCTTGTACTTTCACTGGCAGTACTGGCACATCCGAGTCAAAATCGTTGCCATTTGCCACCACCTCCACCTTACCTTTGTAGCCATATTCGCGAAGCGTTTCCTCTACCGAAGCTTGCGGAATCCAAACCTCGTTGGCTTTTTCGTAAAAACGGATAATCTTATGTATCATAAATTTTACAATCAACTTACAATGAACTGATTGCTCAAAATCGTCGCGATATTTGGAGTGAAAAGTGGCCACCATTGGTATTTTCTGACTGCGTGCAATATCCAATGCTGCATTGCCAGAGCTAAACGGACAATGTGCATGTACTAACCCAAACTGAATGGTGTTCATATCACTTTGAAGGGTGCGATCCATCTCGGGGAAGCCCAAGCGGTAAGGTTTGCGGCCAAAAATAGGAAACGAGGAATACCTATAAACGGGATAACTCTCCACATCGTGGTAATCGGGCATTCGTGGCGTTACAACGCAAACTGCCTGCTCTTTCTGGTGCAACCAGTAAGCGTAATTTTGTGCCGTAAGCGACACACCATCCATAATGGGTGGAAAACTGTCGTTGAAAATTCCAACTGTATCTAATTTCTGATCGTAATATGCTGCCATCGTTTTGTGTGTTTGTTGGCAGCAAAAGTAACTACTCGAAGCTACCTTAGCATTACATTTTGGATGGTTAATATTACATGTTTTACAGATTGAGGAATAGCTGGATGAAAAATAGGTATGTAATTTATGTTTACAACAATGGATAAAAAATCACCATGGTTTGCGCATACAAAAAAGAAGAAACATCGAAATGTTTCTTCTTTTCATTTGAGCGAAAGACGGGACTCAAACCCGCGACCCTCAGCTTGGAAGGCTAATGCTCTATCAACTGAGCTACTTTCGCAATTTAGAGAGTGGGCAGTGAAGGATTCGAACCTCCGAAGTCGAAAGACAGCTGAGTTACAGTCAGCCCCAGTTGGCCACTTTGGTAACTACCCATTTTTTAAACTACCAAACGATATTTGCCATTTTTATGGCTGTAACTGCGCCTTCGGTACCTTTATTTCCGTGAACTCCGCCTGCTCTATCAATTGATTGCTGCATAGTATCTGTTGTGAGCACTCCAAACACGACAGGACAGCATTCTTGGTTAGCATTTAATTTTGCCACACCATAAGTTACACCTTGGCATACATAATCGAAATGAGGAGTATCGCCTTGAATAACGCATCCTAAAGTTATTACAGCTGAATATTTCGATAGGTATGCCAATTTTTGAGCTGCAAAAGTCAACTCAAAAGCACCTGGAACATGTACCACTTTAATATTTTCGGGCTTCACACCATGTTGCACCAGCGTATCAAAAGCGCCATCGAGTAAAGCATAAGTTATCTCCGAATTCCAATCGGCTACGGCTATGGCATAGTGCTGATTAGAAAGGATTTGTGCTGGTGGCATCGAATTGACATCGTAATCCGATAAGTTTTTATATTTTGTTGCCATTTATTATTTTGTTAATCAGTTAATCAGTTGATTTGTTAATTGGATAGTTTGTTTTATTAAAAAAGCCACTTCGTTTTCAGAAGCAGCTTTTTTTTGAATTATTTTCTTTGAAATATAATTTCTTTATTTCTGAACACGAGCAATGTATTTATCTATATCTGAGGCTTCAGTACTACGAGGATACTCTTCCTTAATTGTAGTATACATTTCGAGCGCTTTTTCGGGATTCGAAAGTGCTTCATAAGTAATTCCAGCCTTTTTCAAATAAACAGAGCTCAACACATCATTGTTTTTGCCAGCAGCTTTTGTGAAATAATCAACAGCCTCTTCTTTTTTGCCAAGCTCAATATAAGCGTCACCAATTAAACCAATTACAGAAAGTGTAAAATAATTGTCTTCACCATCAAATTTCGACAAATATTTAATTGCATTATCGTATTGTCCTAATTTATAATAACATATACCTGTATAAGCCGCAGCTAAATTGCCCGAAGGGGTAATGCTATATTCCGAAACGATTTCTTTAAAACCAATATAATCGCCTTTTCCATCAAGTGCAACTTTAAACGAATCGACAGCAAAAAGTGCTTGTCCTTTAGCCATTTCATTTTCGGCTTCAGCTTCACGAGGGGCAAGGTAAAAGTTTTTAACAGCAAGTGCCGACAACACAATAAGCACCAAAACACCCACTGCAATTAATAATTGCTTTTGGTATTTTTCGATAAATGCTTCCGAATTACTGAGTACCTGTTCTACTTGTTGCAATTCATCTGGTTTTTTTTCTTCAATTTTTGACATAAACGCTTTTATAAAAATTATTTTTTCAGTTTTTAAATTTTTGCGGAACAAAAGTAAGAATTTTTTTTCTTAAATCGAAATTTTAAGCTTAGATTTTTGATTTAAAGTGTTTAATTGTCATAAGTCTTATTAGAAGGCTATATCATAGTTAAATATTTAAGCACTCAGACAAATTGAAGTTAAACTTTTACCCCATAAATGTTTTGTATAATAAATTTAATTTGGTATTTTGCTGATGCAGTAAGTAGCAAATGAATAAAATTTTGTATTTAAACTAATGGAAAAACATTGGATGATAATAATAATGATAATGCAGTTGAAGTTTTATAATTTTTAAACTTCAACTGCATTTAGGTAACAAGATAAACTGTAAGAATTAAAATCTAATTCGATTTTTCCTTTACTTTGCAAGTAGATATTTTAAAAATGGCATATAACGGACAAAAATTTATAAGACTTGTAACTGTCAAAACCAATGCACCAATCAAAGCTATTATCCCTAAGCTATCCGTCAAAATTTCAAAATAAAACAACAGTATTAATACTATCGCCAACAAAAGACGAACTAATTTGTCTAAAGAACCAATATTTGCTTTCATAATGACTAAATTTTTATATTTAATGCTATAACAAGCTGTTGCAACAAAAAGTTTAAAAATAATTCAGTTGATAGAGTTAATGTTATTTTTTCTCAAAATGATGATCGTCATTATTTCGTTTGAAATAGCGCCCCCAAAGGAAACCTTTTTCGGCAAATAGCAATACTATTGTATGATTTGGAGTAAAAGTGCCTGGGACAGTAGGATTATAACGAGCTGCGATAGGCTTATCAGTTCGATACGAAAACTCAGGCTTCCAGCGATTTGGATTTTGCATAGGATTAATATCAATTGCCAGCCCATAAGCGTGTTTGGAATAATCGGCATTGCGATAGCAAAAACAATAAGTATTATTATCATTCATCGACTGCTCATCATCCCAGTTATACTTTACTATTGGAATAACCTTGGCAATTGGAAAACGCATTTGCAAAATATCTTTAAAAACCTCACGCAAATCATTCACTATTAATTTATTGGCGAGTAACTGTCCGCGGTGAATTTTTCCATCGAATGCGTAATAATGTACTGAAAAAAGTTCCAATTGATCTACAATATACTGCGGGGCTCGAGTATCGGCAATTGCTTCGTCGAAAGTATAATTACAATCAATAATAATAGAATCATTTTTTTTTATTTTCTCAAATTTTTCAGATTGATTTGCCCCTTTCTTTGTACAAGAAAAAGCTATCATTAAAAATAAACCAATACATAATCTCAGAAAAATATTCTGAATTTTCAATTTCATAAACCTATAAATTATAAAAAACTAAAAACACCAAAAACTAAATTTGGCATTAAAAAACGATACAAAAATACACTATTCTTTGCAAAAAAAACAAGTGTTTGATATTCTTCGAAATTCCTTATCTTTGCGGCACAAAAAAATGACACAATAATGTTGAATAGTTTATTTATCAAAGGAGCTTATATTAGCCGAAAGCTGAATGCCAAAGAGTATATTTTCATTGCTTTAGGTCTGTTTATGTATGCTGCTGCTTGGAAGGCATTTTTGCTTCCTCATCAAATTACGGGTGGTGGCGTAACGGGTATTAGTGCATTGGTTTTTTATGCTTCTGGGCTGCCAATTTCAGTTACATTTTTTGCTATTAATGCTGTACTTCTGCTTGTTGCTATCCGAACATTGGGCGCAAAGTTCAGTTTGAGAACTGTTTACGGCGTTGGCATTTTGACCCTATTTTTCAGCATTTTACCCCAAGCCCCTTTAGGAACATTTGTTGGCGACAAGGAGGATTTTATGGCTTGCGTTATTGGTGGTTTGCTTTCGGGAGTTGGTATTGGTATGGTATTTTTAAATAATGGTAGTTCGGGTGGCACCGATATTATTGCCAAAGTGGTAAATAAATACCGTAATATTACGCTGGGGCGAATTTTGCTTTATTGCGATGTGTTGATAATCTCGTCGTCCTATTTTCTCCAAAATGGCAGCATCGAACGCATAGTTTATGGGCTTACCGCACTTACTGTTACAACTTTGACAGTGGATATGGTTATAAATGGGGTGCGCCAATCGGTTCAATTTTTTATTTTTTCGAAAAATTACGAAGAGATTGCTTCACGTATCAACTCCGAAGTACATCGTGGCGTAACCATTCTCGACGGCATGGGCTGGTACTCCAAAGAGCCAGTAAAAGTAATTACTGTTATTGCACGCAAAAATGAATCGATTAAAATTTTCCGACTTGTGAAAGAAATCGATCCCAATGCGTTCATTTCGCAATCGTCGGCTATTGGTGTTTATGGCGAAGGTTTTGATGTAATAAAAAGCAAATAAGACAGTTATATAACTATGAATGAACTGAGTTCAAAAATTATTGAGCTAATAGAAAATGCTCGATTTTCTATTGCAAAAAACACAAATTCAACTATTGTTGTAACCTATTTTACAATAGGAAAAATGATTGTTGAAGGATTACAAGCAGGAGAAAAACGAGCCGAATACGGGAAAGGACTTCTAACAAAAGTTTCAATTGACTTAATGAATAAATTTAAACGTGGATATTCGGTTCAAAATTTGGAACGAATGCGAAATTTTTATTCTATTTATTCAAATTCCTCAAAACACTTGAGGAATTCTGAAATAATTAAAAATTCCTCAAACATCTTGAGGATATTTGATATAAATGAGGAACTAATTCATTTACTTCCAATAAGTTGGTCACATTATTTATTTTTAATGAAAATTGAAAATGAATATGAGCGACAATTCTACGAGATTGAATCGTACTTGAATCAATAGAAATTAGATGATTTAATAAGACAATTTAATGCTGGATTATTCGAAAGATTAGCATTAAGTAAAAATAAAGATGCAATTATTAATCTTGCCAAGCAAGGTCAGAAAATTGAAAATGCACAAGATATTTACAAAGAACCATTAATCCTTGAATTTCTGGGATTAGAGGAGAATAGTTCTTATTCCGAATCCGATTTGGAAACAGCCATAATTAACCAAATTGAAAAATTTATGCTCGAACTGGGCAAAGGATTTTTCTTTGGTGGAAGGCAAGTTCGATTTACTTTTGATGAAGAGCATTTTTGGGTTGATTTGGTTTTTTATAATCGAATTCTTAAATGCTTTGTACTTATCGACTTAAAAATCGGGAAACTGACACATCAGGATTTGGGTCAAATGCAAATGTACGTAAACTATTACGATCGTTTTGTAAAAGATGAAACAGAAAATTTGAGTATTGGAATTGTAATGTGTAAACATAAAAATCAATCGCTGGTAGAGATAACATTACCCAAAGATAACACTCAATTGTTTGCAGCAAAATATCAAACTATTTTACCTTCGAAAGACGATTTGATTAAATTAATTAAACGAAATTATTGAAAATAAAACTCGAATATGTCCGGATTTACAGCAGTAATTTATAAAAATAAGAAAGCAATTCCTTCGCTAAAGGCCTTTTCGACACGTAGAGATTACGAAAAGAAGATGATTTGTAGAACAGAAGAAACTGATAAATTTAGTGTACAGCAACTGACTAACGAAAAGTTTCTGAACGATAAAGTCTTCGAACAAGACGAAGCGTATTTTATTGGTATTGAAGGTGTTATTTTTAATTTAAACGAAATAATTTTAAAAGAAAACCTAATTAACAAAAACACTTTTTCTGTTTTAAAACAGCTTTATACAAATTACGGAGCAAATTTTGTGGAACTGTTGCGAGGTGATTTTAGCGGTTTTATTTACGACAAAAAAGCCGATAGCTGGTTGCTATTTACCAACCAAACTGGTTCGAAACGAATTTTTATTTTCGAAAATAGCGACTATCTATTTTTTGCTTCCGACTTAAAGCAAATTGCATCACTAATGAGCGAGCTGGATATTCCTCGAAAACTGAATATAGATGCGGCATATTCGATTCTAACAAGTGGGTTTATGTTGAACGAAATTTCGTATATCGAAGGAGTTACTAAACTTTTGCCAGGCTGCTATTTGGAACACAAAAATGGAAAATCAAATATTACCAACTATTTTCATTTGCAAAATATTAAGCAAACTACCGATACAAAAGAGCAAATAATAGAAAAAGTGGATGCACTTTTTCGACAAGCTATAAAACGAGAGTTTGAAAAAGATAAAGAATACAATTACAGACATATAGCTACACTTAGTGGTGGTTTGGATTCGCGCATGACAGTGCTTATGGCGCATAAAATGGGCTATACTGACCAGTTAAATTTCACGTTTTCGCAAGCAAATTACCTCGACGAGCAAATTGCAAAACAAATTGCTATTGACCACCGACACGAATTTATGTTTCAGGCACTCGATGGCGGAAACTATCTACGCAATGTTGACGAAATAGTATCGTACAACGACGGTATGATTCTATTTTCGGGTGGAGCCCATGTGCTAAAATCTTGTAAAAACTTAAATTTCGACGATTACGGGCTCGTTCACACAGGTTTGATTGGCGATGCTGTTCTTGGTTCGTTTCTCACAAAGCCATACACCACAAAACCTGTGCTGGCAGCCAGTGTATATTCGTCGAAACTAATTCGGAAAACGGAGAAATACATTGCAAGCGTGCAGCAAAATTACGAATCGGAAGAGCTTTACAAATTTTACGGTCGTGCATTTATGGGAGCCATGAATGGAAATTACTATTTAGATGTATTTTCGCAAAGTGTTTCGCCTTTTTTAGATATTGATTTCTTGAGTTATTGCTATTCCATACCAGAAAATTTAAAATATAAACAAGAAATTTATATCGATTGGATTGCCCAGAAGAACAAGGAATTTGCAAATTATCCGTGGGAAAAAACAGGAGTTTCGCCCTTGATTTCGCTCAACAATAAAAAATATTTTGCGTTAGGCTATTACAAACGCATGAGTCTTAAATTCTTCGATAAACTTTCGGGTAAAATGAAATCGGGAATGAATCCTTTGGATTATTGGTTGGAAGAAAATAAAGTATTGGCACAAACATTTGTAGATTATTTTGAAAAAAATTTAGAGCTTGTTGAAGATGAAGAGTTACGTAACGATTGCAAATGGTTGTTCGAAAAAGGAAACTGGGGCGAACGTATTCAGGTCTTAACACTTTTATCGGCAATTAAATTGCATTTTTCGTAACTTTTTCACCTTATAAACTTTTTAACTTTACAAACTGATTATGGGCGACGGTTTAAAAAATAAAATGATAACTGGATTGGTTTGGTCAACTTTCAATGTATTTGGCGTGCAATTTATCCAGCTGCTTGTAGGGATTTTTCTGGCACGTATATTACACGTAGAAGAGTTTGGACAAATAGGCATTTTGTTTTTCTTCGTTGGCATTTCTACCGTATTAATAGATGGTGGATTTGGTCAGGCATTGATTCGGAAAAAAGAAGCAACGCATGTTGATTTCAGTACTATGTTCTATATCAACTTTTTACTTTCGATTGCTATTTATTTAATTCTATTTTTTGCCACACCAAGTATTGTTACATTTTTTAATTTACCAACACTTACAACTCCTGCTCGAGTTTTATTTTTATCCATTATTGTTTTTTCATTTTATTTCATACAGCAAACTCAACTAACCAAAAAATTAAATTTCAAAGCCAACGCTTTGGTAAATATTTCAAGTATAATGATAAGTGCCATCGTGGCGCTATCATTAGCATATAAAGGATATGGAATTTGGGTTTTGGTATTTCAGCAATTAAGTTTTCACACATCAAAAGCATTAATTTTTCCATTTTTTCTGCATTGGAAACCAAGTTTAAATTTTTCGTGGAATTTTGTGCGAGAAAGTTGGAAATTCTCTATTGGAATTTTTGGACAATCGCTGCTAAATGTCATTTTTACAAACATTTATACCCTACTTATAGGTAAATTCGATACTGTACGAAATGTGGGTTACTATACTCAGGCTAACAAATACAGCGAAACAGTGAATGTAGCTTCCAACAGCATTCTTTCGGCTGGTACTTTTCCCATTTTTGCTCAAATTCAGGATGACCAACCGCGTCTTTTACGCATTTATCGACGGTTGGTTTCATCGGTTAGCATGTTAACATTTCCGCTCGCCATATTCTTGATTGTGGCTGCCGAACCGCTTATTATTACGTTGATAACAGCGAAATGGCTGGAGTCTGTTATGCTATTTCAGTTGCTAATTGTATCAAATCTTTTTTACCCAATTTATACTATTAATATAAATATTTTAAACGCTCGCGGGGACTCAAAAAAAAGCTTCAAATTAGAGATTTTCAAACGATTAATAATCATTTTATCTATCGCAGCTACTTTTTCGTTTGGTATAAAAATTATGTTGGTCGGATTAATTTTGGCAAATTTCTCAGCCTTTGCTTTTTCGATGCTTCTGATAAAAAAATCAATTGTGCATTATATCCGCCATCAAGTTTTAGACATAGCTACTACAATGGTCTTATCTGTATTTTTGGGTGCGGTTGTGTTTTTTATTAACTTTACGAATTATTCGTCCTTTATAAAACTTATTTTAGAGGCTGTTAGTTTTGGACTTCTTTATATTATTGCAGTAAGATTTATTTTTAAAGATAAATGGATGGAAGCTCAATCGGCAATTTTGAAAAAGATTAGCAGTTTTTAAAACTAACTCACAGTCATTTCACCAGTTAAGCTAAAAGTAAGTTTTTGTTTAATTTGTTCGGGTTGCGAAAATTCGCCCAAAAGGTACATCAATTTTGTTACAATTGCCTCAATGGTACAATCGTAAGCACTAAGAACACCTGCCTGCATGAGGTTTAAACTGGTTTCGTAACGCCCCATTTCTACAGATCCCGTACTACATTGACTACGGTTTACAACTATTATTCCCCTTTCATTAGCCGACTTAAGTGCATCGAAAAGCCACTTTTTGCGAGGTGCATTGCCAGCACCAAACGACTCAAGAACAACTGCTTTAAGATTTGGAATATGCAAAATAGCCTCTACTGTTTGTTGCGTAATACCTGGAAATAGCTTTAGAATAGCCACATTTCGATCAGTTTTAGTACGAACTTTTAGCTTTAAATGCGGATCGTTGTAGTGAATGTACGACCGAAAATACTTTATATGTACGCCCGCTTTTGCTAGTGGAGGATAATTATACGAATTAAATGCATTGAAATGTTCCGCATTTTTCTTGGTAGTGCGATTTCCACGAAAAAGTGTATCTTCGAAAAATATACACACTTCGGGCACTATAGGCTGCCCATTTTCGTAGGCGGTAGCTATTTCAATAGCTGTAAGCATGTTTTCTTTCGCATCAGAGCGTAACATACCCATGGGAAGCTGAGAGCCAGTAAAGACAACAGGTTTACCCAAATTTTCGAGCATAAAGCTCAGTGCTGAAGCCGAATATGCCATTGTATCCGTTCCGTGCAATATCACAAAACCATCGTATTCGGTGTAATTATCTTGAATTATAAGCGCCATTTTTTCCCAAATATCGGGATTCATGTCCGACGAATCGATGAACGGATTGAAAGGAATACTTTTGAGTTTTACACCAATATCTTTGAGTTCGGGCATAAAATCTTGCAAACGTTCAAAATCAACTGGTCGTAATGCGCCCGTAGAAGGATCTTCGGACATACTAATAGTACCCCCAGTAAAAATCAACAAAACTGAACTCAATTTATCCACTGTTTATATTTAGAATTGTAAAACAGCTGCAAAGGTAATTTATTTTTCGTTTCGATAAAAATAATTTATTTTGCTTTGTACATCAATTTTACCGTTACCGAAGCAGTTTTCTTTTTCGAAGAGGTGTTGAAAGCTCCTCCCCAACTGTAATCTTCGGCTGAATTAAAACCTACAATCTGAAATACTCCTTGTGTAGAATTTACCAAACCACCCAATGAAGCATCGCCATTATCGGCAATTGTTTCTGCTCTTTGCAAACCATCTTTGGTGGCTTCGGCAAGCATTTCGAGTTTTAAATTGGCTAATTTTGTATAATAATACTGTGGCGGCATGGAAGTAATTTCAATACCTTTATTAATCAATTCGGTAATTTCACGCGAAAGTTTTTCAATCTTTTCAACAGCCCCTGAACTAATACTCACCGATTGGTTTAACCTATATCCATCAAAGGTAGTGAAACTTGTACCACCAGGACCATTAGAATAGATATATTCCTTTGCTATTTCTACAGCTGAAAATGTCATCTCTTCTTTTTTAATTCCTTTGTCAGTCAAAAAGTTAGTAATTATTGCATTATTACTTTTTATTTCGGCATAAGCCGCTGTAAGCGAATTGTTTTTAACTGTAAACTGACTTTTCCATACAATTAAGTCTGATTCAAAATTTCGTTCAGATAATCCGGTAACGCTTATTGTATTTTTATCGCTATTGCGATTAACAAACGAGTAAGAGGCAATAATTACTGATAATACGATTGCAAAAGAAATAATGCTATTTTGCAAAACACCATTTTTATTCATATACTTATTTTTTAAAAGTTAAATTACTATTTTTAATTTTTCTCCAAGACTTAATTTATTGTTCGATTTACTATTCCATGCTTTTAGTTCACGAACAGTACAATTATACTTTTCGGCAATTTCCGATAAGGTTTCGCCACTTTTTACCGTATGAGTTTTGGTTTTATCTTTTGCGTTAATATTTTTATTTAATGTATTACCTTTAGTTGGTGCAATTAGTTTTTGTCCTGCAAAAATATTATCCGAACTTAGTTTATTTAGTTCTTTCAATTCCGCAATTTTAAGTTTGTATAGCTTCGAAATACTTTGTAAAGTTTCGCCCTTCGAAACAATATGTGTGCCATAATTTTTATCATTCGCAACAATTAATTCTGAAGATTCAAGTTTTTCATTTTCAGAATTTTGACTTTCAATTTTTATTATTTCTTTTGCCAAGTCATTTTTTACTTCATCATTTAATTTTATGCGCTGACCAGCTTGAATGCTCTCAGTTTTCAAGTTATTAATTTTGATTAGTTCTTTTACTTTTACACCATATTCTTTTGAAATACTGAAAAGTGTTTCTCCCTTTTTAACAGTGTGAAATTCCAATTCCCCTCCCATCAATTTGGTTTCATTGTTCATTTTCTCTATGGTAAGTGAATCGGCTATTTTTGAACTTGCAACAGCATATTCCTGTTTTTGTACAACATCGATTTCCGTATTATCCTTAATTTTCAAACGCTGTTTAAGCGATAAAAAATCCTTTTTTAAATTATTATTATTTTTGAGCTCAGCTATTGTTAACCCATATTTCTTTGCAATAGACGAAAGTGTTTCACCCGATTTTACTGTGTGGTATTTGGCAGGAATTGTCTTTTTAACTTTGATTTCTATTGGTTTATCAGCAATAGAAACTTCAGGTTTTATACTAATTTCAGGTTCTATTGAAATATCTTGCTTCTTAAATTTATAATTTGCTAACAATGAATCAGTAGAAAAAACGCGACCAGCACTCATATACCTACGGTTGTAGTAATTCGATTCGGAGTGCGAAATAGATATGCCCACACTGGAGGCAGAATGAATAAATTCAAATTCTCCATTTTCGTATTTTGTTACCACTAAACCAACGTGCCCTACCCGACTTCCACGTCGGTGTCCATTAAAAAACACCAAGTCTCCGGGCTGAATATCATTTTTGGCTATTGCAGGTAATTGTTCGGCCTGATCGCCCGACGAGCTACCAAGTTTTATTCCAAAATTGCTAAAAACAAAAGAAGTAAAGCCCGAACAATCAAACGAATTTGGACCTTTACCCCCACCCCGATAGGGACGTCCTAAATATTGTTTGCTAAAAGTAAGAATGGAATCGATTATAGAAATATGAGTTTCGGAATTATCAGCAATAACAGGCGCTACAATTAAATCAGTCGGGGTTTTATCTGACTGTGAATAAATTGATTGAATACTGAAAAGTAGACAAATAAAAAGGACTTTTAAACCGAATACGTGCATGAAATTGTTTTTTTGAAATGATTGCTTCAGAACAAAGATAGCTTTTTGACTTCATTTTTGGAAATTCTTAGCGGGTTTTTAACCCAAATTAAGCTAAAGTAAGAAACTGCAATTGATTAAAATGCAGTTTCTTACATGTAAATATTTATTCTCTGTTTATTACTTAAGCATACCTAATGTACAACTTCCGTCTCTAAAGTGGTCCGCAAGTAATGGAAGCATCAAAATCCGAACTTTCAGGATTAGCAACATCGACAATTAGGTTTTTCTGAACAAAATACAATTTACAATCACTCAAATTTAGTTCGGTTTTTTACCAATAAAAAATTTTATACAGATTTTTAGCTTATTTTTAAAAATTATCGCATTAAAAATTATACATTTGCACTACAAATATTTTAAAGTGAAATAAAAATGAAAAATAGCCGTATAAGTTTGATTATGTGTTTATTAATGGTTTTAGCATTCAGCTCATGCCGCCAAAAAACCATACGCACAATCGAAAAATCAGACGTTGAAAGGTTTTATTTAGCTGCCGATACCTCAAAAGGTGCTCTCAGTATTGAGATAAATGTCGAAATTCCGGTATGTTTTGACGATGATAAAGTGCTCGATTCCATACGAAACAGCATTATTTCTAACTTATTTGGTCTGGAATATGTAAAATTTGAAAACGATTCTCTTTTAAAGCAATTTACAACAGATTTAAAAACAGAATACAAGTTGACTAATGAACCCATTTTAACCGAGATGGATGATAACTCGCTATATAGTTTTAATAATGAACATATATTAGATGGATTTTCACTTTTAAGTGACGAACATATTTATTCGTATGGTATAAATCGATATGTATTTATGGGAGGCGCTCATGGATTAAATACAATTAACTATCTGAATTTCAACCTAAAAAACGGAAAAATAATTACCGAGAGTGACTTATTTATGAAAAATTCGTCGAAAAAACTGACCGAATTAATAAAAAAACGCATTGTTGAACAAAGTTTGGAAGATCAAAATAGCGAACCTATTAAAAATTTAGCTAGCACTGATTATTGGAGCGATGCAATTAAACCGAATGGAAATTTCTACATCACAGATGAAGGTATAAATTATGTTTATAACCCTTACGAAATCGGTCCTTATTACTTAGGAATTACCGAAGTACGCTTACCATATAATCGATTAAAAAGCATTTTAAAGCAAAACTCATTAGTAAGCTATTTAATTAGAAAAGAAAAGATTGAAAAATAAGCTTAGCAAAAAATCATAAAAATGTAATTATAAATTGTTTTGAAATTAGAGACGTATATGCATCATATTGAAATGATTATAAATACGTTGCAGTTTTCATTTTACAATTTTCACTAACAAACATTATTTGTAAACTTCTATTTTGTCCAATTTTGATAAAAAACTGAATAAAAAATTGGAAATCTTGGTAAATATTGTATATCTTTGCGAACTAAATTATTTTTTAACAATTAAAATCTAATAATTATGCTAAAGAAAGTATACTTATTTTACCGCGATGGCTTTAAAGGCATGACGGTTGGTAAAACGCTTTGGACAATTGCATTGATTAAACTTTTTATAATGTTTGCTATAATTAAGGTATTTTTCTTCCCGAACTTCTTAAATACCAATTATAAAACCGATGCCGAAAAATCGAATCACGTCGGTCAAGAATTAATCAATAAATCGAATTAATTAACTTTAAATTCTACATTCAAATTTATGGAACTATTAGATGTCTCTTTAGTCAATTGGTCGAGAGCGCAGTTTACGCTCACCGCCATGTATCACTGGATTTTTGTGCCTCTCACCTTAGGTTTGGGCATTATTCAGGCTATTATGGAAACCATTTATTACCGCACTGGCGACGAAAAATGGAAACAAGCAACCAAATTTTGGATGACACTTTTTGGTGTCAATTTTGCCGTTGGTGTTGCTACCGGAATTATTCTTGAATTTCAGTTTGGCACAAACTGGTCGAACTACAGCTGGTTTGTAGGCGATATTTTTGGAGCTCCTTTGGCTATCGAAGGTATTGTAGCCTTTTTTATGGAAGCCACTTTTATCTCTATCATGTTTTTTGGTTGGAATAAAGTGAGCAAAGGATTTCACCTTGCTTCCACGTGGTTGACAATTTTGGGAGCAACAATGTCGGCATTTTGGATTTTAGTGGCTAATGCTTGGATGCAACATCCAGTAGGAATGGAATTTAATCCTGAAACAGTTCGCAACGAAATGGTAGACTTTTGGGCTATTCTATCTCCTTTTGCATGGAATAAATTCTTCCATACCGTTTGGTCGAGCTGGATTGTTGGCGCCCTATTTGCACTTGGTGTGAGTGCATGGTTTCTTATCAAAAAGCGTGATGTTGATTTTGCTAAAAAAAGCATTAAAGTTGCTGCTACTTTTGGATTAGTTGCCTCAATACTAACAGCTGTTTCGGGCGATGGTTCGGCATATACTGTATCTCAAGAACAACCAATGAAATTAGCAGCTATGGAAGGACTTTACGTTGGACAAGAAGGAGCTGAATTGGTAGCAATAGGTATATTAAATTCTGATAAAAAGGCTTACAACGATACCGTTAATCCTTTTCTTTTTAAAATTGGGATTCCAAAAGCTTTATCTTTACTTGCCTACCGCGATTTGAACGCGTTTGTTCCAGGAGTAAAAGATATTGTTGATGGTGGCTATCAAACAAAAGATGGCATTGCTTTATCTTTCGACGAAAAGCAGGTAAAAGGTAAAACAGCATTGAATGCACTGGCAAAATTCAGAGAAGCTAAAAAAGCAAATGATACCTCGAGCGCAAAACTACACAAAGATACTTTAATGGCTAATTACGAGTATTTTGGATACGGTTATCTTGACAAAGCAGAGGAAACTATTCCAAATGTGAACTTAGTATTCTATTCTTTCCACATAATGGTAACTTTGGGAATGTACTTTATTTTACTATTTGGAATATTCACTTTCTTAAGTTTCAAAAATGAAATTGTTCTTGTAAAAAGTAAACTTTTACTTTGGGCTGCATTGTTAAGTATTCCATTAGGATATGTAGCTTCGCAGTTAGGTTGGATTGTAGCTGAAGTTGGTCGCCAGCCTTGGGCAATTCAAGATGTACTTCCAGTAAAAGCTTCAATATCGGCCATTTCAACACAATCGGTACAAATTACATTCTTTATGTTTTTAATTTTATTTACCGCATTGTTGATTGCTGAGATACGTATTATGCTTAAACAAATTAAGAATGGCCCACACCATGATTAGTCTATGGTTTAAAGTATATAGTTTATAGACATTATTTTTTCAATAAGAATCATATTTAAATATAAAATATTATGTTCACATATTCATTTCTACAGCATTATTGGTGGTTTATCATATCACTTTTAGCAGGAATTCTGACTTTTTTACTTTTTGTGCAAGGCGGTCAGTCGATGTTATTCTCTTTAGCTAAATCTGAAGATGAACGTCGATTATTAGTAAACGTGCTTGGTCGCAAATGGGAATATACATTTACAACTTTAGTAACTTTTGGTGGAGCATTTTTTGCATCATTTCCACTCTTTTATTCTACCAGTTTTGGTGGTGCATATTGGGTTTGGATGGTAATTTTGTTCTGTTTTATTATTCAAGCTGTATCCTACGAATTTCAATCGAAACCCGGTAATACCTACGGTAAAACTACATATCGTGTTTTTCTTTTTATTAATGGATTGCTTGGAACTATATTAATTGGAGCCGCAGTTGCAACCTTCTTTACGGGTTCGGACTTTTTGGTAAACAAAGGTAATATTACCAATCAACTTGCTCCGGTAATTAGCCAATGGGGAAACGAATGGCACGGCTTGGAAGCATTGCTTAATTTACGTAACTGGATGTTGGGTTTGGCAGTTTTCTTTTTGTCGCGTACATCAGCAGCACTGTTTTTTGTAAACCGTCTGAATAATGAAAACCTCGAAAAACGTTCGCGGAAAGCTGTTTTAGTTAATGCACTTCCATTTTTAGTTTTCTTTTTGACCTTTGTAATTTGGACTTTATTGGCCGAAGGATTTGCCGTAAATCCTGAAACAGGAGAAGTATTCATGGAAAAATACAAATACTTTTTCAATTTAATAGAATTACCAATAGTGTTGGTACTCTTTTTGGTTGGCGTAGTGGCTGTGCTTTGGGGTATTATTGGTACCGTTTTGAAAGAAACTTTCAAAAAAGGTATATGGTTTACTGGAGTTGGAACTATTCTTGCTGTTTGTAGCTTGCTTTTACTTGCTGGTTACAATAATACAGCTTACTATCCTGCTACGCCCGATTTGCAAAGTTCACTTACCATTTTCAACTCTTCGTCGAGTGAATTTACCCTTAACGCCATGACTATTGTTTCGGTATTTATTCCATTTGTTTTGGCTTATATTTTTTACGCTTGGCGCTCGATGGAAAAGAAACGCACTGATATTGCAGATATAAATAGCGACGATCATTCCTATTAAGTAAATTGAAAGTAACTCTTATTTTAAAAATCCCATAAATCATTTCAACATGGTTTATGGGATTTTTTTTAGATTAAACTAATACACTTGTTTTACAGCAATTTAGAATTATTCATAGATAAAAAACAAGCAATTGACAAAACAAGCCAAAACAAAATGTTAAATATAATTAAATACGCTAAAACTTAATGTCAATCGCAGTGTTTAATGAGTTTAACACCTTGTATAATTCATAAATTAATTATCTTTGCAAAAAAATCTTAATACAAATCTGTACTAAGCACACAAATTCTGTTACCAAACAGCAAACTTTGTTTACTGTAATTGAATTTTCTATCGTAAATGAGCTATGTTTTATAGATCTATAATTTTGATTGTTGATTTTGCGTTAAGTAAATTTAGGTTTTTGATGTTGTTAACTTTAACAATATTGAACTTAGCTGCTTATGCTGCTAACGAAACAAAAACAATCGGAACTACTGGCGCTGACTACCCCACCCTTAAAGCTGCTTTTGACGCAGTGAACAATGGAACACTTACAGGAAATATTACACTTCAAATTATAGCAAATACTTCGGAATTGGGATCAGCCTCAGCAGCAATCAATGCAAGTGGGATGGGTTCTGCCAATTACAATTCAATAACTATATATCCTACAATCGATAATTTATCAATAACAGGTAATATTAGCAATGCCCTTATAGATATGAATGGAGCTAATAATGTAGTAATTGATGGTAGAGTAAATGCAGTTGGAACAACACCTTCACTAATAATTTCAAATACTAGCACTTCGGGTAGCTCTACCTCCACTATTCGGTTTGTAAATGATGCATCAAACAATATCATCCGCTATTGTCAATTAAAAGGCTCTGAAAGAAGCACTTCTTCAGGTATCATTTTTTTTTCGACTACGATTTTTGATACGGGAAACGACAATAATTCAATAAATAACAATATAATAACCTCGTCGACCGATACTAATCGACCTACAAATGCTATATACTCTGAAGGTAGTCCTGGAATTGAGAACAATAACAATACAATTTCGAATAATAATATTTTCAACTTTTTCAGTCGATCTTCTTCTTCTTATGGTATAAATATCTATTCAAACTCTACTGCCTTTACTATATCAAATAACAGTTTTTATGAATCTACCTCTTTTATTCCTATTTCATCAGCTACTTATTGGTTTATAAATATCAATTCGAGTGGTTCGGGTTTTCAAATACAGAATAATTATTTAGGTGGTAGTGCAGCTCAATGTGGAGGAACTCCTTGGATAAAAACGAATGCGAAAAACAATACCTTTAATGGTATTACGATAGCTGCTGGTAATGAAACTATATCTCAAATTGATGGAAATAAGATAAGTAATTTTAATTGGAATAATGCTGATGGTGGAAATTGGACTGGGTTTCAAATTCAATCAGGCGAAGTAAATATTGGAACGCAAGTTGGTAATATTATTGGCGATGTGGCTGGAAACTCTGCCATTCAATTTTCGGTAAATACTATTGGCCCAAATACGAACGTTTACATGTATCCAATACAAATAAGCTCGCCAGATAATGTGAATTGTGTTTCAAATAAAATTGGAGCTTTGAGTATTACAAATGTTAGAAATTTAATATGTATCAACAAAAATTCCGAATCTGGCACTAAGGTAATATCCGACAATATAATTGGAAGTAGCACTACATTAGGAAGTATAACTATTACAACAAATCCACTCGCATCTACACAATTTTTTATAGGAATACATGTACAAGGAGGTATAAACACGGTTCATAATAACACTATTTCGAATTTGATATCAAATTCTACAGGAAATGGTTTTGTTAGAGGAATAGAGATTTTGACTGGCTCGAATAATGTTACAAACAACCTGATTTCAAAAATAGCCACTGCATCAACAAATTCAATTTCATTAATTGGATTGTCTTTTGCTAATAATAGTTTTAACAATGTCATTTCAGCAAATAGTATTATAGAAATTGAAAATACAAATTCATCTAATAACAGTGGAAGTGTTATAGGAATGAGTTTAGACTTAACGGGGGACAATATAATTTCGAAAAACTTTATACACGACATTTTAGTATCAACATCAACTAACAACACTAAAATTTATGGAATAAAAGCTGTGAATGGAATTACAACTTATTCGAATAATATAGTGAGTTTAGGAACATCAGTAACTTCAACAATTTATGGAATCTATGAAAGTGGGCTTGAAAATTGTAATATGTACCATAATACAGTTTATATAAACGGATCTCCAACATCAGGCTCGCTCAATAGCTATGCTTTTTATAGTGCCAGTGGCGCAAACACGCTCAATTATAAAAATAATATTTTTGCAAACTACCGTACAAATAGCGGAGCAAATGGTAAAAACTATGCTGCCTATTTTAGTTATTCTTCGGCATCAATGTTATCGCTAAATTACAATTTGTATTTTGCCAATGGTACTGGCGGAATGTTGGGATATTTTGCACTTACAGATAAAGCTACCTTGCCTTTAATTACGACACAAGATGCAAATAGTTTTAATCAAGCCCCTGGGTTTTTAAACATTGGAGGTGGAAACCCAACTGACTACAAACCAGTTACAACAAAATTCATTGGAGATTCAAGTACTGGCATTTCCGAAGACTTTGGGGGAGCTATTCGTACAGCCGTACCAACTATTGGCGCTTGGGAGTTTGCTGGTGGTAATATGTGGAAAGGAAGTGTAAGTACAGATTGGGGAAATTCTCTTAATTGGACATTGTCTGCTGTCCCTGCATCTGGAGCTAATATTTTATTCGACCCTTTTCCATTAAATCAGTTGATATTAGATGCAGATAGAATAGTAAATGACATCACAAATAGTCAATCTACGTATCGAATACTACTTAATGGTAAAACATTAGAAATACAAGGTGCAGTTAATTTCACAAATGGAGCAAAATTGGAATCTGCTTCCGAAAACTCAACCTTATTTTTTACTGGAAATGCATTTCAAAATTTGAATTCAGCTTGGTTATTGAATAATGAAGTTTACAACATAAAACTTAACAATTCTTCATTCCCAGTTTTTTTAACAGGGAATTTAGTTGTATTAAATTCTATTACTTCGAATGGTCGACTTTTTAACGCAGTATTAAATAGTCCGACCTTAACATATAGGGGTACAAATCCTCAAACAATCTCAAATTCGATATTCTTTAAAAATCAAATCTACAATCTGAATATTGACAATTCCTTGGGAGTAACTATAGATGCTCCAATTATTATTTCGAATGCTTTAACTATTAATAGTGGCAAAAAACTAACACTTTCGCCCATATCAAGAGTTCAAGTAGATGGATTACTTACAAATAATGCAGGTACATCTGGTTTAGTTCTTAGTTCGACAACTTTAGGTACAGCTTCACTAATTCACAATACAAATAACGTTCAAGCAACATCACAGCGTTTTATAGGAGGAGCTGCTACCGCTTGGCATTTTTTATCGACCCCTATTCAAAATCAATCGATTTCTGGAAATTGGAAACCAGCGGGAACTTATTCCGATGGAACTGGTTACGATTTATATGTTTGGGACGAACCTTCGAACTGCTGGGTATATAACTTAAATACAACTGTTGCACCAACTTGGAATACGGCAAATCCTTCGACCAATTTTATTGCTGGTAAAGGATATTTATATGCTTTACAAGCTACTAACACAACACAACAATTTTCAGGAATTCTGAATAATGGTGATATAACAGCAAATGTAACGAACTCTTCATCAAAAACATACAAAGGATTTAACTTTATTGGAAATCCATACCCAAGCAGTATTGATTGGAAAAACAATGCTGGCTTTAACCGAAATATGCTCGAAACAGTCGGTGGCGGCTACAATATATGGATTTGGAGTAATACGGCAAGTAACTATGGTGTTTTTAACTCTGCATTTACTTCCGCCACTGGTACAAACAACAGTACACGATATATTTCAGCCAATATGGGCTTTTTTGTAAAAGCAGCAACAGCTGGTACATTTTCATTTAAAAATGCTTCTCGTGTGAATGATTTTCAAGCGGACTGGCTACGAATGAAAGCATTAAAAAATAAAACACTTGATTTATCTCTGAAAGTTAACTCTACTGAGAATTTAGGCAGCGACGAAATCAAAATGGGTTTTGGTTTTGATGTTATTCAAGCTGGAGCCACCAAAATGTATAGTCCTGTAAAAACAGCACCATCTCTTTTCTTACCGAATGACAACGATGATTATTCAACTTACTATTTTACAGACACAGAATCAAAACCAACTATTGAATTAAACTTTAAAGCTGGTAAAGATGGAAAATACACCTTAGCTGCCAATGAAAATAAGACAGATTTTGAAGTTCTATTAGTAGAAGACAAAATAACAAAAAAAATCATTGATTTAAAACTAACTGATAATTATACATTTACATCAAAAACAACTGATAACCCTGCCCGTTTCAATATTCACTTTAGCAAAACAGCCATTGATGAATTGGTATTTGGTTTTGTGAAGGTATTTAATGCGAACAAAAGTATAATTATTGACTTAAAATTAGCAACAGGTAATTTTAATATAAAGATTTTTGATATTAACGGTATCGTTTTCGATGCCTTTACAGCTGTAGGTGGCGAACAGCGAATAGTACCAAACCCAACTAACGGGGTCTTATTTATTCAACTTTATAACAACGAAAAAACAAAAACATTTAAATTATTGAATTAATTGAACTATATTTGCAGTTCGTATTTCAATCAATTTTTAATATTAACATTAAAAATAACACATTATGAAGACTAATTTAGCTAAATTGCTATTTTTATTATTGGCATTGCCAGCTATTCGAATGCAAGCTCAAACTGAAAACACTGATGCATTTGCCAATATTGTAACTCCGATAACAATAACTGAAACACGAAGTTTGCATTTCGGCACATTAAGCACCTCATCGGCTGTAGGTACTTGTGTATTAGCACCTTCAGGAACACGAACTCAAACAGGAGGTGTAGCGCTTACAAGTTTATCGCCTACGGCAACAAGTGCAGCATATACAGTTACAGGTACGGCAGGAATTGCTTATAATATTTCGTTACCAACAACAAATATTACCGTAACCCGCAATGGTGGTGGTGGTCAAACAATGACAATTAGCACATTTATTTCGAGTAAAACAGGCAATGCAAGTATATTAAGTGGAACTGGTACAGATAGTTTTACTGTTGGGGCTACTTTGAATGTGGGTGCAAGTCAAGTTGCAGGATTGTATCAAGGAAATTTTAATGTAACAGTAACATATAATTAGTTTCAAGAAAAAACATTTAAAAACAAACAGTTATGAGAAAGATTATTTTTGGAGCATTGCTCTTAACAGCTTTTACCATTCAAACAAAAGCACAATCAGTAACAGCTGAGGCAAAAGCCGAAGTTACATCACAACTTACTATTTCGCTTAATCCTGGAACTGCATTAAACTTTGGAAAAGTTGCTGTTTCGGTAGGTAGTCCAGGAACTTGTTCACTATCAACTATTAATGTTGCAACTGTAAGTGGCGGTGTAAATACCATTCCATCAACCACTTCGAATGCAATTTTAAATTTAACAGGAATTGCTGGAAGTAATTATGCAATTTCGCTACCCCTAAATGCTACTGTAACTAGAGTTGGTGGTAGTGAAACAATGACAGTAGATAACCTAAAAGCCCGTCCAAATTCGATTGGTAGTGATGCACTTATTGGTACATTAAACGCCAATACAGGTTCTGATAGTTTTACAGTGGGTGGTCAGCTGAATGTCATTGCTAATCAGGTTAATGGCATATATATAGGAACATTCAACATATCAGTTGCTTACAATTGATTTTAATCCACAATCCGGTTTCGGAATGAAAAAAAATATTACATTATCGCTAATATTGTTTATTACTTCGGTGATAATGGCACAGGGTGATTTATTAATCAACCCTATACGCGTTGTATTCGAAGGACAAAAACAAAATGCTGATTTGAATCTAACAAATATTGGCAAAGATACCGCCGTGTATGTGATTTCGTTTTTGAGCTACAAAATGCTTCAGGATGGCAGTTTTGTTCAACTCGAAAAACCAGATACAAGTAACTATGCCGACAAGTTTTTACGGTTATTTCCACGAAAAGTAATTCTTTCGCCAAACGAGTCGCAAACAATTCGATTGCAATTGCGCAAGCCTTCTGGTTTAAAGGAAGGCGAATACCGTTCGCACATTTATTTTAGAGCCGAAAAAGAAAAAACTCCGCTCGGAATGAAGGATTTGCGAATTGACTCTACCAAAATGGCAGTTAGCATTACTCCTATATTTGGAATAAGCATACCGGTAATAGTGAGAAATGGTACTGTTAGCAATGCGCTTTCACTTTCGGATATTTCGTTGGAAAACGTGAATGATACAATATCAAAATTAAAAGTTTGTATTAATCGGGGAGGAAATAAATCGGCTTATGGAAATATGCGTATAGAATACCATTCTACAAAAGGCAAAAATTCTGATGTTGGTTTTGCAAATGGCATAGGCGTGTATCCCGAAATTCCAAAGCGTGATTTTGCATTGTTTATTAAAAACACCGAGTCAATGAAGCTGGATGGTGGAAAATTGATAATACGGTACATGGCTCCAAATGAAGATGGAAACATAGAACTGTGTAGGTCTGAATTTATTTTGAAAAAGTAATTTTTACTTCATGCAACGTTTTTTCATTGCTTCTTTCATTCTATATATAATTTCTATTGTGCCTATTTTTGCACAGTCGGGACCTGAATTGCCACAACGCACAGCAATTGTGAGAGCAACACAAGCACTAAATTTTGGTGATTTAACAGTTTTATCTGGCTCATCGGGTGGCACGGTTATAGTTGATTTTAACGGAATCCGTTCCTCTACTGGTTCGGTTGTAATGTTGAATTTAGGAAATCCTGTTCAACCAGCAATTTTTGAAGTAAAGATTTGCCCTGGCCGTATGGTGAATGTAACTTATCCTTCAACAACTGTTCTTGCTGGTAACAATGGAGGTAGTATTACTCTAAATTTAGGTCCAACAAGCATTGGTGGAAGTGGTTCTACTTTTATTTCGAACAAGGGTTGCGACGACATTCATTTAATTCGATTAGGTGGTTCGATTAATGTGGGCAGTACGCTTATTAATCCACCCGGAATTTACTCAGGTACATTTAGTCTGACATTCGTTCAGCAGTAAATAGTTAATTGATTTTTAATGTTTTACAATATAAATTTGAATAAAAACAATCGTATATATAAGGTCTTGTGTATTGCAGGACTGTTTTTTTTATTCTCTTTTTTAAAAATTCAAGCCCAGAACAGCCCAACATCCGTTTCAGTTGAACCATTTAATTTGAGTGTAAAGTTTGATAAAATTGGTAGTCAAGACTATTATGTACTTTACAGCGAATCAAAAGATTTATACCTTCCTATATCACAAATATTCGACTACCTCAAAGTAAATTATAAAACGTCGGAAAATGGAAAACAAATTGAGGGTAATTATTTAGATACAAAAAATACATATAAGATTGATTTTGATGCTAAAAAATTGACTTTCAATTCGAATGAAACGACGCTTTCAGAAACCGATATCCAATACGACATGGGAGTTACTTACCTCTCGTCTCGCCTTATTGAGTCGGTATTTGGTTTAAAAACAAACTTTGATTTCAGAACACTTTCCGCCACAATTTCCTCTGATAACGAATTGCCAATAACGAAGCTTAAAAAGCTCGATGAAGCTCGAAAAAATATTAAAGATATTTCGGGTGAGGTAAAATTCGATGCCGAATATCCACGCAAATATCATTTTTTTCGACCAGGAATGCTCGATTGGTCTATCTCTTCGAATCAGTCGAAAGGCGTTGTTTTAGAAAACCGAGCTGGATTGGCATTGGGTGCCGAAGTATTTGGAGGCGAACTCAGTACTTGGCTTTTTTATTCTGACCAATATGGTTTTAACCCCAATCAACAACGCTACCATTGGCGATGGGTTGATAATAATTTTAAAGCGATTCGTCAAGTACAAATAGGAAGAATTTATAATCGAAATATCGCCACAATACTTTACCCTGTGGATGGTATTATGGTAACTAATGCTCCTACCACTATTCGTAAAGCGATGGGCACTTTTCAGATTGCCGAAAGCACAAATCCCGAATGGACGGTAGAATTGTATATAAATAATGTGCTTATAAATTTTACAAAAGCAGATGCATCTGGTTATTTTTCTTTTCAAGTTCCAATAGTTTACGGCACTTCGGAGGTTACATTGCGCTATTATGGGCCAAACGGCGAGGAACAAGCTGAGCGAAAAACATATAACATGCCCTATAACATGTTGCCAGTGGGCGAATTTGAATACCGCGTAAGTGGTGGTGCTCTACTTAACGGAGGAGCGAATACACCATATAATACACTGTATAATACGCTGTATGGGCGTGCAGAAACAAATTTGGGAGTTACTAAATGGTTAACCGCTGGGGCTGGTTACGAATATTTAAGTTCCATTGTCGGAAATCCACACATTCCTTTTGGAAATTTTACCCTACAACCATTTTCAAGATTAGTACTTACAGCAGAATACGCTCATAAAATTCGCTACAAAGGAACATTAAATTATAATTTCAGCAATAATTCTATGTTTGAATTGTTTTATGCACGGTACGATAAAAATCAAAAAGCCATCATATACAATTTTCAAGAAGAGCGAATGGCTGGATTCTCCTTCCCCACCCGATTACAAAATGTTTCGGGTGTTACAAAAGCTACATTCCGTCAGCATATTTATCCAAATTTCCAATACAATGCGGGCGACCTTATGTTGTCTGCTTATTATCGTAATTTCAACGCAAACTTGTCGAATTATATCAATTGGACCACTTTTGATAATAGAAATATTTATAGTTCACTATCCTTAGGGCTTCGATTTGGAAAAGGTTTTTCGTTCCGACCATCAGCACAGTATAGCTACACCGAAAATAAACCGAAATGGTTCGAGAATTTTATTTCATTAAGAGCAGAGCTCGAAAAACAAATTTTCAAAAAAGGATATATCACGCTTGGTTATGAAAAAAACAACTTAATTGACTTTAGCAGCGTTAATGTAGCATTTCGCTACGATTTTTCGTTTATGTCTACTTATGCATCTGCTTATTACAATATTGATAGCAAGAGCATACAAACTACCGAAAGCGCAAGAGGAAGTCTGGCATTTGGAAGTGGCAATGGTTATGTCCATTTTGATTCACGCGAAGCGGTAGGGCGAAGTGGAATATCGATATTTCCTTTTGTGGATAAAAATTTTAACGGTACGCGAGATGATGATGAACCTACTGCGGCAGATTTGAATGTAAAATGCAATGGCGGTCGTGTTTATTATCGTAAAAACGACTCAATAGTTCGTGTGGTTGGACTCGACCCATTTGTAGATTATACGCTATCAATTGGCGAATCTGATTTTAAAAATATTGCATTAAAGGTAATAGCACACTCGATAAAAGTAACAACTGACCCCAATCAGTTTAAAAAGATAAATGTACCCGTGCAGCCCATGGGAGAAATGTCGGCGGTAGTAGTTGATGAATTTAATAATGGTATTTCGCGCATACTCATAAATATTTTGGACGAAAAAGGCAAAGTTGAAAAATCATTACTATCAGAGACTGATGGATTTGTGTCGTATTTGGGTCTGAAGCCAGGAAATTATTTTGCAGTTGTAGATTCAACACAATTAAAAGTTTTGAATATGTCGGCAGAACCATTAACTTTTAAAATAAAAGAGGATGTGGATGGCGATATAGTAGAAGCAGGAACAATAAAATTGACTCGAAATACTATTACAGAATCAACAACCAAAGACTCAACTCTTACATCAGCCGAAGCCAGTCAGCGCCGTATTGATAACAAAATGGCTATGAGCAATCTGAAAACAAAAGAAGATTCGCTGAGATTACTGAATAAAATGAATCCATTTACGGATAAAGACAACAACAATCCAGACGGAATTACTAAATTAGACTCACTTTTGCGCTATGTAATTTTATTTGACTTTAATAGTACAGAGGTTCGTTCAGATTTTTATGGTTCTATCAAGGAATTGGGTAAATTATTAAAAGAGAACGAAGATTTAAAACTTGAAATACAAGGACATACCGATTCGAAAGGCAGTGATGATATCAACTTATTATTTAGTATACGAAGAGCAAATTCGATTAGACGTATGCTTGTAAAATACGGAATTGACGATAGCAGATTACGCATTGTTGGTTTTGGCGAAAAAATGCCATTACCGGGCAATAATAATAAAAATAAAGTTGAAAGAGCAAAAAATAGACGGGTTGTTTTCAAAGCTATTTCGGATAAAAACGAGGTAAAAGTGGATAATATCAGCCAAAAAGCAACCGAAGATATTACGTCATCGGATATGCGAAAGATTAAACAAACGATAAAATACGATAACGAACAAGATCCATTCGAAGTTAAATGGCGTTATTCGTATTCCATATTGTTTAGATATGGTAGTTCGCACTTGCAGCCTGAATTTGAGATGATACCAAAAGCATTGGCAAATGTTATGATCGAAAATCCATGTTTAAAACTTATATTGGAGTCACATGCCGATCCCGAAAGTTCCGAATCGTATAACATGCAACTTAGTGTGCGCCGATCGCAATCGGTGTGGGATGCCGTGGTACTTAATGGCGTAGATCGTGATCGTATTGAAACAGAAAACTATGGTGAACTGAAACCAATCAATTCAAATTCGAATGTAGCCGAAAAAGCCTTGAACCGTAGAGTAACATTTAAAGCAGCTCCTACTGGCTGTCAATTGAATATTGACAGTTTAATTACGAAAAAGATAATTGGCACTTATAAAACACATGTTTCGAATCAGATAATCATAAACCACGACAACCGATATATGATTCAAACTGGTTTATTCAAATATGAAAAAAATGCCTTATTGATGGCATTAAAATTGAGGAACTTTGTACCTGACAATATTTATATTGTTGAAGATCAAGGACTTTATAAGGTTTTAATTGGCTACACAAATACACGAAACGAAGCAATGGATATTGCCCGTGTCATTCAGGCATCGGGTATATTATCCAATCCTAACAATTATTAATTTTTAAAACTGAAATAATTTTCAAAAAAACGCATGAAAAAAACCATTTTAATTACAGGTGGAGCAGGGTTTATTGGCTCACACGTGGTACGACTATTTGTTACAAAATACCCTGATTATCAAATTCTAAATCTCGATGCATTGACGTACGCTGGCAATTTGGAAAATCTAAAAGATATAGCCGATGCGCCTAATTATCAATTTATTAAAGGCGATATTACCGACGAAACTTTTATACCTGAATTGTTTGTAAAATACAAAATTGATGGTGTTGTCCATTTGGCAGCCGAAAGTCATGTAGATAGATCAATTACCGACCCCTTTGCATTTATTCGCACCAATGTTTTTGGTACATGTAACCTGTTGAACGCCGCCAAAAATGCTTGGAAAGATAATTTTGAAGGCAAACGTTTTTATCATATTTCGACCGATGAAGTATACGGTGCATTGGAATTTGATGGTACTTTTTTTACCGAAACTACAAAATACGATCCTCACTCTCCTTATTCGGCAAGTAAAGCGTCGAGCGACCATTTTGTACGTGCTTGGAATGACACTTACGGCATGCCTGTGGTGATTTCGAATTGCTCGAACAATTATGGTGCAAACCATTTTCCCGAAAAATTGATTCCACTTTCAATAAATAATATTAAAAATAACCGACCAATTCCAATTTATGGTAAAGGCGAAAATGTACGCGATTGGCTATTTGTAAACGACCATGCACGTGCCATCGACGTTATTTTTCATACGGGAAAAGATGGTCAAACCTACAATATAGGTGGTAACAACGAGTGGTCGAACATTGAGTTGATTCATAAATTGTGCGAAATAATGGATACCAAATTAGGACGTGCCGCTGGCGAATCGGCTAAATTAATTACATTTGTGAAAGACCGTGCTGGACACGATTTGCGTTATGCTATCGACTCAACAAAGCTACAAACTGA
>JAIFKX010000159.1 GCA_020049335.1 Paludibacter sp.
TAGTCTTACACAAGTGCCTCGTCCTTCGGGCAAAAAAGAAGCAATAGGTACTTTTCTCGAAAATTATGGTAAATCGTTGGGCTTAGAAACGCTTCGCGACGAAATAGGAAACGTGTTGGTGCGCAAACCTGCTACTCCCGGCATGGAAAACCGCAAAGCAGTGGTGTTGCAGTCGCACATGGATATGGTGCCACAGAAAAATTCGGGAATTGCACACAATTTCGAAACCGATCCTATTCAGGCTTATATCGATGGCGATTGGGTAACTGCCAAAGATACAACACTTGGTGCCGACAATGGCATAGGCGTTTCGGCTGCTATGGCTATTCTTGAATCGAAAGACATCGCCCATCCGGCTATCGAAATGTTTATTACCGTGGACGAAGAAACGGGTATGCACGGCGCATTCGGACTTCAACCTGGTTTTCTGAAAGGAGATATTCTGATAAACATGGACTCCGAAGACGAAGGCGAATTGTATGTGGGTTGTGCCGGTGGCTTGGATGCCAACATTACTTTTGCTTACAACGAGTCCGAAATTCCCGAAGGCGATGTGGCGCTCAAAGTTACGCTCAAAGGGTTGAAAGGCGGTCATTCAGGTGTTGATATTCATTTGCAACGTGCGAATGCCAACAAACTCATGTTTCGCTTTCTGAAAACAGCTGTGGCTGAATGCGAAGCCCGTTTAGCGAGCATCGATGGTGGAAGTTTACGCAATGCTATTCCGCGTGAGGCGTTTGCTGTAATCACTGTTCCTGCCGATGGTGTTGAGGATATTATGGATTTGATTGACGAAATGGAAACGCTTTTTGTAGAAGAATTTGCAGGCGTTGAAAACAATATTTCGCTTACTTCCGAAGAAATTGAGTTGCCTGCCGGATTGATTCCCGAAGAAATTCAGGACGACCTGATTAATGGCGTTACGGCTTGTTTTAATGGCGTATATCGCTTTATTCCCGAGTTGCCAACAGTGGTGGAAACTTCGAATAACTTAGCTATTATCAAATCGAATGGCAAAACAATTGAATTGCGCTCATTGCTTCGCAGTTCGGTGGATTCGCGCAAAGAAGAATTGGCGTCAATTATCGAAAGTACATTTGCGCTGGCTGGTGCAAAGGTCGAATTTACAGGCGGGTACCCGGGTTGGAATCCAAACCTCGATTCACCTATTTTGAAAGAAATGACTTCGGTTTACGAAAATAAATATGGCAAAACACCCAAAATCATGATTATTCATGCCGGACTCGAATGCGGAATTCTGGGTACGCATTACCCCAATATGGATATGATTTCGTTTGGCCCAACCATTCGCTACCCACATTCGCCCGACGAAAAAGTAAACATTGCCACCGTACAACTTTTCTGGGATTATTTGGTTGAAACGCTGAAAAATATACCGGTGAAATAAAATTGTTTCTCGTTTTATGTTTCAAAATGCACATTCGGAGTGCGACTTTAAGTCGCGCCCCGAATGGACATATAAAAACCGAACTTGCCTTGGGATAATATGGCAGTTCGGTTTTTGTAATTTTAAAGGCTATCAGCTACTATAGGAAAGCTAAAGTGTAGCTACGCTAAGCGACGAAATCGTAGTTTAGGTTACTACTTCTAAGTCATTAATTCGTTGGAAATGCTTTAGATTTAGTGTTGCTAACGGTGTTTTATAACTAATGCTGGTTGCTGCAATTAATATATCTGCCAAATCAATCAATTTATTATTCTTTTTCAGTTGTTTATAAATATTAATTGCTTGATTTGATGTTTGCAAATTAAAATCCAAGATTTCGATTGAATTTATAAAATCATTCCAAAATGAATCCTGATCATCATTACTCCCTAAAAACACCTCATAATGCGTAATAATTGATATTGCAAAATTATTTTCAGTTGCTGCTAATTTATAAAACAATGTTTTTGTTTTATCGTGTGCACGAAATAATTCTATTAAAACTGACGAGTCTAACAGTATCATGACAACCTGGATTTATTTATATGCTCTCTGATGTTTTGGTGCTCTTTGTATTCTTTATCAGTCCATGTTGGAGCCTTTAATTTGTTAATAGTATAGTTTAATCTTTTTAAATCCGATAAAGGTAACTGTTTTACAATTGAAACCAAATCGTTATAGGCGATATTTAAATTTGCTTGCATATATGATTGCCATTAAGTTAAATGATTCAAAATAAACTAATTTATTAGTATACTTACAATTTATTTCGATGCAAATATACAAAACTTCTTTTTGATGGAATAACAATAATCGCTGAAATATTGTTTGCATTAAAAAAAATCCGGCTGAACTTCTATTGTTGAAATTCAGCCGGATATATTAATATGTAAGTCAGAGCTTTACTTTTTAACCGTAAGTAGTTAAAGAAATTACGGACAGCAAGGGTGCGAATTTAAGTTGCGTCCCGAATGGACAAAAAAAACCGAACTTGCCTTGGAATAAAGGGGGAGTTCGGTTTTTTTTTGTAAGTTAAAGGTCTATCAGTTCCTATAGGAAGAGTTAAAGCTCTTATTTAGAAATCAATGCACATGCAATAATTCCCTCAATTACAACATTTTTTGATGGTGCGAATATCGTAGCCAATTTTTCTTTCAAGCTGATTCCAAATAACTTCTACTGCATCATCTAACGGAATTGCACCAGTTGGTAATTCATTATTATATGATATTTTCACTACGCGACTGTGAGTTTCTAATTGTCTAACAATCTTTCTGCCTGTAGGTGTGCTTACATCTATTTGAGCTGTTACTGTCATATTGCTGTGAATTTTACTAATTTGATAATGCAAAGATACAAACTCAATATGAAATTGATACCAATCTTATTGATTTTTTTGTTATAATTAATCGGCTGAACTTCAACGAAGAAATTCAGCCGAATGAGTAGTCGGTTTACAAATCCAACCTTTAACGAAGATTTGTTTTATTGGATTTTATATTCGGAGTGCGACTCTAAGTCGCGCCCCGACATCATTAAATTATGCCAACGGCTTATTAATTTCGATGTTGAGACCTAATGCGTTTATAATTCGATAGAATGTACCAACCGACGGTTCAATGAGTCCTTTTTCGATTCGAGAAATATAACTTTTATTTGCCCCAATGCGCAAGGCAAGTTCTTGTTGTGTTATTTTTTCTTCTTTTCGCATTTCATGTATCACTTGGCCGGCGCAGTATGCATAAGCTTCACGCCGAAAGGCTTCTCTTTGGGGCGTTCCTTCTTTTCCATAAAGCTCATCCAATTCGGTATCAATGTTTTTAAGCATTGGTTTTTGTTCTTTTGAATTCATAATATGCATAGAAATAAACAGTACAATTAGACGTAGTCGACATTGGACTGTATTATTTCTGCAATCGGTATTATTTCTTTTTGTGGCGTTTTTTGCGTTTTCTTCTGAAATCCGTTAAATAATACTACAATTTGTCCATCGTCGAATATGAAAAATAGACGGTAAATATTGCTATTGTATTCCACACGTAGTTCAAATAATCCGTCCTGAATATGTTTTACAAACTTTGTACTAATACGTTTCATTTTTTCGGATACAGATAGCGTATCCATAAATTGGTCGTAATAATCTCCGAATGCTCGTATTGTTCGTATCATGTTGCAAAGATATAAAAAGTTGCAATAATTTGCAACTTATTTATGGTTTTCTCATATAAAGTTTTTAAAAATTTGGACATAAAAAAACCGAACTAGCCTTGGAATAAAAGGGGAGTTCAGTTTTTTATTTAAGTTTCAGGGTATTTCCACTTGAAATGTAACTTTTGCTTTTAATGCCGTAAATACACGAAACATAGTATCGAAAGTTACATTGCTCGCTTTGTTTTCCAATCGTGAAATCTGAGCTTTTTAAAGTTTTATTGAAAGTTCCAAACGACCACTAAAGCCAATTTCGATGATTTTTTGAAGTGTTGAAATTCGAGCTTCTTTTAAATTGTTTTCAATTTTCGAAATATACGATTTGGTAGTTCCTACTTTTTGGGCAAGTTCTTCTTGTGTCATGCCTTTTTCAATTCTGGCATCATGAATGAGTGTTCCAATTTTAAAATTTTCGTATCCTGCTTCCAAATTCTCACGTTTTGCAGTACCACGTAAGCCGTAGTTTTTGTCTTTAAACTGGTCGAGTGTCATTAGGTTATTATTTGTTGTTTTCATATTCCTGTTTTATATTAAGTGCTTTTTCAATTTCTTGTTTGGGCGTTTTTTGTGTTTTCTTCTGAAATCCGTTTGCTAAAATTACTAATTTACCTTGGTCGAAAAAACAGAAGATACGAAAAATATCACTTCCCAGTTGAATTCTGATTTCATAAAGTCCATTTGCATTTTCAATGTGCTTCAGATATGTTTCTGGCACTCTTTCGAGTTCTTCTATCAACTCTAAAGTCCAAATGATTTTATCCTTTACTTTCTCGCGCTGCTTGTCGAAGAATTCTTGAAAGTAATTCTTGTAAAAAATAATTGTTCTTTGTTTTTGCTTCATATTTAGGCCACAAAGATATATAAAGTAGCCCGAAAGTGAAACATTATATTGGATTATTTTTGAAGATAACTGTATTTTGCACAATCAGCTGAACTTCAACGAAGAAATTCAACCGTCTGAATAGGCGGTTTACTAATTCAACCTTTAACGAAGATTTGTTTTGTTGGATTTTAATAGTCGAAGTTCGACTTTAAGTCGCGCCCCGAATAGACATAAAAAAAACGAACTTACCTTGGAATAAAATGAAAGTTCGGTTTCTTGTTATCTGCAAAGTTATTTTAAACCAGTTAACAAAAATATTACGGTTTTGAAAATGAATTCGAAATCATAATCAAAAAATTGTGTTTCAATATACGAGATTGTATAATAGATTTCCAAAGTCCATAAAAAAAAATACTGACAACGAGGGCTATTTTCTAAAAAGAGCTTTTAAAATTATCCCACCAATTTTACGTTCGATGCCTTGTTTCGTTGTCGGAATGCCTGTTGAACGGGCAACTTGCTGTTTTGCTTGTGTTATTCCTATAAATCGCTTCCAGGAAAATGAAAATCCTCTCATGATGTTTTGATTGATTTAAGTTTCTTATAATGAGATTGATAAAAAATCTCCTATTCTTTTTTGTGTATATACCGGAAGATCCGAAAAATATATTGCACTTTTTGTAATCCCCATCTCTATTAACCAATTGTTTAAGACATACTTCATTACATCTTGGTCAGTTTTGTGGTTAGTTGAACACGTAGAAACTTCTAAGACTAAAACTTCAAGATTTGATAATCCGTTTCGTGAAACCAATAGTCCAAAATCTGAGTTTTTTATTTCCGTTTCCCAATTATTGTTATTCCTGAGTTTGTATTTTTCAAAAAGCGTTGGTGATAAGTAACTGTAACGATTTCCAACGTTTTGCATCGTATTTTCATGATAAATATAACCATCGGTGATAATTACCAAGGTATTTCTATAGTTATTATCGTTTTCAATACACATATCAATATCATCTTTGAAAAATCTCCAGATATCGCTACCAATCCAATTTTTATCTATCAAAGTTTGTTTGTAAATTTTTGAAAGATTATCGTTAAAAGTCCCAGTCAAATTATCATATACTTCTTTTTTTTGCGTATTATTCATTTCCGAACAATCAACATTCAATTTCTGTGCTATAACATTTACATTAGGGTCATTGGGAAGCGGACTAAAAACTACTTTAATTTTTCCCTTTGAATTAAAAGTGCCACGTGATTTCATATCACTTATAAAGTAACTTGTAATAGACTTTACAATTTCTAAATCTCTGACATAATGTTGTGGATTAGCACAGTTACTAGTTGTATCAACTCTGTTTGATAAGTCTAAGAGTATCGAGATATTGTGCTGTTTTGGTTCTGAATTAGTTGCATCGGCAGTCGATGAACCTTCAGAATTACTGCTTTTATGACCTCCACAAGAATGTAATAATAAGCAAGTTAATGCTATATAAACACTTGATTTCATAACCTTAATTTATTAATTGTTTCTATTTTCACTATCTGCATTTCGGATAAATGCTGTAACTGTTTCTTGGACTTCCAAGGTAGTTGGAGAAGTGTGCCCTACACCATGTAAAAATGATAACCATCCCGTTTGAAAATTCATTATTTCAAGTTTTATATCATTAATCGGAACAATTAATCCATCAATTATACGTTTTTCCTTTTCAATTTCAGCAGTGTTTGTTTGCACCAATTCTTTGTTTTTTTGAATTTCGAGTTTGAAATTTTTACACTCAATTTTTGAGTCAGCAATCTTTATTTTAAGCTCCTCTAATGCAATTTTAATTTTATCAAGTTTAGCATAAGAGTCCATCACAAAATCGAACACAAACCCCCATATCAGATAGACAATAAATCCGGCAAAAATAATCGTCCAAAAATGTATATCAGTCGAAGCCATACTAAAACTGTAGGGAGGTATTTCATCGAATGAGTTTTCTTTTGTAATGTTGTAGATTTTCTCAGTAATGCCATACGCAAGTATTGCATCAAACAAAAAAGTAATAAGAATCAAAAATCCAACTTTAACATATTTCATTGCACCTTTTTGTTCCTGAAACTTGTTTATTAAATAGCCTAAACCCAAGAATACAAATGGAATAGTAAGTATGAGGGCAAGTTCGGCAACGCCATCTGTAAAGGCTTTGCCAATAGCATTAGGGTCGAAAATTGAACTTGCAACACCAATATTATTTAAGGCAAACTCCTTAAAAAATGCTGAGTAAGTTGCTGAACTGTAGAATATAAACAAATATATTGTGAGAAAAAGTAAAATAACTATGCCGATAATAAAACTTGCTTTCACGGCAGGGTCAGTTGTGATAGTTTCTGGATGTTTCTTTATTGTTGAAAGCTCATCCTTCAATTGTTCAATTTTTGACTCTTCGTGTTTTAGCTTATTATTTTCATTCTCAATAATACCATTTAGTTTTTCAATTTCACCTTTAAGATGCTCAATACGAACCTTATGCGATTGTTTTAGTTCGTTTTGTTTTGAGTCATCTTCTATTATTTTCTTTTTAATATCTAAGTACACTATGTGCAATGCTGCGTGCAATCCGGCTATAGTTCCGCCCAATTCACCAGCCTTCTGGAACCCCCATTGCTTATACGTTAAACTGCTTTTTCCTGTTTCACATATAAAAGGGGTCGTTTCAGGTGCTTTATTACTTGTATTGAAAAGTCCTTTCTTTAAACTTAGTTCCATGATGTTATAGGTTTTGATTTACAATTTTTAAAACTTCTGATAACGTTGTATTTTTACTAACCTCATCCAAAACAAAATCAACAACCGTTGAAATATTTTCTTGATCGAATCCAAATTTATTACAAAACAATTCGAGCGTATTTCTTTCATTCTGGTCAATAACACCATCGCTCCACGAAATTTGAGCCAAATCGTAAAGAAATTCAATTTTAAGATCGAGTGTATTTGGTACGAAGAACTTAATTTTATCTGGATGTAATACAATAGAATCAATCTCAGATGGTGTTACTCCTTTTTCAAGACCTATTGAATAAAGTTTTTCTAATTCTACTGGTTCAATTTGCATATCACACAAAGCAATGTGGTACAAATTTAAGAAATGCGATTTTAAACTGTCTGTAATCATAATAATTTGTTTGATTAAGTAAACATTTGTTTTTATTATTTGGAATTCAAAGTCACCAATTCTCGGATGTTTTAGAAGACTGATTTTTTAGTGCCTTCTCTAAATTGGTAATTGATTCATAAGCCTTTTTGCATAATGGAACAAAGGCTGCCTTTTTTGATTCCAATACATCAGGCATAATTTCTTTCATGGATTTTCTTACTGCTTTTTTATAACTACTTGCTTTTGAAACTTCTTTTTCGATTAGTTCTTCAGTTGGAGTTGTATCAATTGGAGGACAATCAACAATTTTTACGGAGATTGGATTTCCTTTTGAGAATGAACTTCCAAGCAAATTACTCGCTCCAACTGAAGTTTGAAAATCATAATTGTTTACAGAAATTATAATTCTTGCCCTTTCCTCTTTGATGTCAATTCTCATGATGTGATAAGCACTATAATAATCCATGCTTACAACATCAACTCCATATAATTTATTTGCCCTTTTACTACAGTGAAAATCAGAGAAAATACCTTTCCCAATTATTATTCCATCTGCTTTGTCTTGTTGTTGTATTACACTCTTAGCATCCTTGTAATTTGTAATAAAGAAACTTAATGCGCGATTGTAAATGTCATCCTTCGATAGTTTAATGTTTTGAATCATTTTTACGAAAACCAAATCATTATTATCGTCTAAACTTATTTCAAGCCCTTCTAAATCAGTTCCAAACACATAGCTTTCAATTTTATTTACATCAAATAACTTTGATGAGTCAATTGATGTCGTGTTTTGAGCAAAAACATTTGAAAAAATGAATAAGGTTGTAAAAAAAGATAAATTGAACTTCTTCATAAAAAATTGTTTTGAGTCTATTTTGCCTACTCTCAAGCTTTTCGGCTTCCGCTATATTAATTTTTAATTCACTTTTAGACATAAAAAAAGCGTGGGAACTGTTAAACTTATCACTTTATTGAGGGTCTCGACTCCCTTGCGAAGATGATAAGCAACAGCCCCACGCCTATAAAGTATAGACATGGAGTGTTTGTTGCTATCATCCCTTCGCAGTGAAATTGTCGAGATTTCAATAAAGGATAATATTTAAAACGCTTTTTGTTATTTTTTAAAATGTAAAAAGAACTTTCAACGGATTGTCGCTACAATCGGTGTTGAAATTAATTGATATGCAAATGTATAATTTTTTTTTAAATAAAAGTTGTGAATGCTGAATTTTTTCGGGAATTATTTTAGATAGTGAAAGTGCGACTTTGAGTTGCGCCCTCACTGAGGCTATTCCGTAATAAATCCAATTCTGTTTCGGGGTTTTTCAATTCGTTTTTTGTCGGTGTGCAGTTCGGCTAACGATTGATTAATGAGTTCAATTTGCATTCGGGTATCTTCGTTAATGTCGTTGTAGTCGGTAAAAACTTCTTCGATATAGGCTTTTAGCTCATGCAATTCGTTTTTAATTTCCTTTACTTCACTATTCGGCGAATTCATTACAAGCTGTCGTATGGTTATAAATGCACGCATAATGTTCATGTTAATTTCAATTGCTGTATCGGAATTCAGCACACTACTCAACATAGCTACACCTAATTCGGTGAAAACATAAGGTGATTTTCGCGTTCCACCCCATCTTGATGTCGCAAATTGCGACTTCAAGTTTTCAAATTCTTCCCTTGTAAGCTGAAACATAAAATCTTGCGGGAATCGTTTCATATTACGTTTGACCTGTTCATTCAAACGTCGGGTTTCCACGCCGTACATTTCGGACAAATCACGGTCTAACATAACACGTTGTCCACGAATAACATAAATTTTGTTTTGTATATCAGCAGGTTGGAGTTGTAAATTTTCAGTCATAAATCATTCGAGTGAAATTTTGGTTGTTATGTTTAAAAGCATACGATTTTCGGGGATGTAAATTTATTGTCGCTAAAATTGACGAAAAAAAAGATACCGAAAAAAGCCCTAAGGCTCAATTGTGAATATCTGAATGCAAATGTATAAATTTTATTTAAATATAAGATGTAGATAGGGAAATTTTTCGGGAATTACTTGTTTGTGAGTAGATGACTTAAAGTTACTCCCTCTTTTGGTAAATGGCTGCTGTTTTTTATTTTCTCATTTTTATATCTTATATTTGCATAATAATTCAAAAATGAGAAAATTTTAAAATAAAATATTTATGAATAAACTTCTCTTCATAGCAGCATTTAGCCTAAGTGCTATCGCTGCATCGGCAGTTGATAAAGACACAACTGCTGTTGATACTACTTTTCGTTTTACAACGATAAAAGAAAACATAATTACGCCTGTGAAAAATCAGGCAAGTTCGGGAACTTGCTGGAGCTTTTCGGCTATTGGTTTTTTCGAAGCTGAATTGCTACGCATGGGAAAACCCGAAGTTGATTTGTCGGAAATGTTTGTGGTTCACCATTCGTATATTGATAAAGCTGATAAATTTGTGCGCATGAACGGAACTTCGAATTTTGCAGGTGGCGGTTCGTTTTACGATGTGATGTACACGCTTCAAAACTATGGCATTGTACCCGAAAGCGAAATGAGTGGCTTGAATTATGGCGAAGATAAACATCGTCATGGCGAATTGGATAAGCTTACTCGCGCTTATGTGGATGTGATTGTAAGTAATCCGAATAAGAAACTCTCCACCGCATGGAAGGCTGGTTTTAGCGGCATCTTGGATGCGTATTTGGGTAAAATTCCGACAGAATTTACCGTGAATGGTAAAAAGCAAACACCCTTTACTTACGCGCAATCGCTGGGATTGAATATGGACGATTATGTATCGCTCACCTCGTTTACGCATCATCCGTTTTATAGCAAATTTGTAATAGAAATTCCCGATAACTGGCGTTGGGAAGAATCGTACAACAAAGGTTACACCATAGCGTGGGGCTCGGATGTTAGCGAAAAAGGCTTTACGCGCAATGGTGTGGCCGTAAATCCCGAAGTGAAATTGACCAATCTGCCCGGCTCCGACCAAGCGCGTTGGTTGAACATTTCGCAAAAGGAAATGGAAGAGAAAATCTACAAAGTAAAAGGGCCGCAACCAGAAGTGAAAGTTACACAAGAAGTTCGTCAGCAAAGTTTCGACAACTTTGAAACTACCGACGACCACGGTATGGTGATTTATGGAACGGCTAGCGACCAAAATGGAACGAAATATTATTTGGTAAAAAATTCGTGGGGAACCGACTCCAAATACAAAGGAATTTGGTATGCCAGCGAATCGTTTGTAATGCACAAAACTATCAATATTGTGGTGCACAAAGATGCGGTTCCGAAAGAGATTCTAAAAAAATTGGGAGTAAAATAATATACCAATAACGCAAAGTAAATGGTAGCGAAGCGGACATCCCGCCATAGCGGGATAACGTGCGTAGCACAAATAACACGAAGTAAATAACGGCGAAGCCCAATAACGCCCATAGGGCAAATAACAATTAATAATGAAAAAACTAATTTATTTTGCGACCATAATTTCAATTTTATTTGCTTGCAAACCAACGGATTATAAAATTGAAGGTACAGTAAATGAACCGGCGTTAAACGGCAAGTATGTGTTTATAAAAGAGCGTATTAACCGCGTTTGGACGACAATTGACAGTGCAAAAATTGAAAACCTCAAGTTTGCTTTCGAAGGTGTTTGCGACAGTGCCCGTGTTGTTTTTATAACCGTTGAAAAATCGGATGGTGAATCAATCCGCGAACCTTTTGTATTCGAAAATGGAGATATTAAAATCCATATCGACAAATCGGGCGTAACAGCCGAAGGTACCGATCAGAATATGATTTTGCAAAAATACCTCATTATTAAAAACAGCTTCTATGCAAAAGCAGAAGAAGTTTATAAAAGTTTTAACGACAGTACCGCTACCCAAGCCGATAAGGCAGCTATTGATGCCAAAATGGCTGACTTTGAGAAAATAATTAAGGCAAACGACATTCAATATGCAACCGAAAATGCAAATACGGTAGTAGGAAATTATATTTTTGGCTCATCGTTTTATGGTATGACAGTAGAGGAAAAGGAGAAAATAGTCGCCTTAATGACACCCGAAACCAAAGCAATTCCACGCATGGCCGAAATAATTGCCGCTATTGAAGTTGAAAAACGAACGGCTAAAGGTCAAAAATTCATCGATATAGAATTGCCCGATATGCAAGGACAGCAATTAGCATTGTCGGCGTTGGTCGGCAAAACAGACTATGTGCTTGTCGATTTTTGGGCTTCGTGGTGTGGTCCGTGCATGCAATCGCTGCCCGAACTCAAAGCACTTTATGCAAAACACAAAGGTTCGCGCCTCGAAATTTTGGGTATTTCGCTAGATGAAGACACCGCTGCTTGGAAAAATACAGTTAAAGAGCACGAAATCAATTGGAAACATATTTCGGACTTGCAGGGTTGGAAAAGTGCAGGTGCAGCTTTATATGCAGTGCGCTCCATTCCAGCAACAGTGCTAATTGACAAAAACGGAACAATTTTGGGACGCAATTTAAAGCTATCAGAAATGGAACAAATTCTCAGTTTTGGCAAAAAATAAAAATGCTAAAAATCTAGTTTTTTTCAAAAAAAAACACGCAATTGTTTTTTAATCAGAATAAAAGCTCTATATTTGCAGTCCGTTTTTAGAAACAAAAAAAATCAAACATATTTATTAACAAGTTAAAAACTTACCCAAAATGACTAAAGCAGATATCGTAAATGAGATTGCTAAAAGCACAGGACTAGACAAAGCTGATGTATTGAAAACAGTAGAAGCTTTTATGGAAGCCGTTAAAGATTCGTTAGCAAAAAACGAGAACGTTTATTTAAGAGGATTCGGTAGCTTCGTTGTGAAAGAACGTGCCGAAAAAACAGCTCGCAATATCTCTAAAAACACAACTATCATTATTCCGGCTCACAACATTCCTTCGTTTAAACCAGCCAAAACTTTTGTTAGTACAGTAAAATAATATTATTCAAATTTTTAAAGTAAAAAAGAGATGCCAAGCGGAAAGAAAAGAAAAGGACATAAAATGTCCACGCATAAGCGTAAAAAGAGACTACGTAAAAACAGACATAAAAAGAAATAGTCTTACATGGTCTTTAATACTTTAAAGCCCAAGAAAACAAACTTAATAAGCTGTATCTTGGCTTTTAAGTTTGTTTTTTCGTTATAAAAACAACCCTAAAATAAGAAAAAAGTGAATAGCGAATTAGTAGTCGATGTACAACCATCCGAAATATCTATTGCGCTGCTCGAAGACAAACGACTTGTAGAATTAAATTATGAAGCACGCGAAGAGAGCTTCGCTGTAGGTAATATCTATTTGGGCAAAGTTCGAAAAATAATGCCCGGTCTGAATGCAGCTTTTGTAGATGTAGGACACGAAAAAGACGCTTTTCTTCATTATCTTGATTTAGGTTCGAATTTCAATACACTTTACCAGTTTACAACGCAGATACTGAGCGACCGTAAAAAAGTACCTGCCATTTCAAAAATCAGACTGCAGCCCGAAATTGACAAAGGCGGCGCAATAAGCGACATTCTTAAAACAGGACAAGACATATTGGTGCAAGTGGCAAAAGAGCCCATCTCAACCAAAGGTCCACGCTTGACTGCCGAAATTTCGATTGCAGGACGTTTTTTAGTTCTGATTCCCTTTGCCGACAAGGTTTCCGTTTCGTCGAAAATTAAAACGGATGAAGAGAAAATCAGACTAAAGCAACTGATACAAAGCATTAAACCAAAAGGTTTTGGTGTAATTGTACGTACTGTTGCCGAAGAGAAGAAAGTAGCCGAACTCGATAATGAGTTGCGTATTTTGGTAAAACGCTGGGAAGAAGCAGTTGCCAAAACACAACAAACCAAAGGAGTTTCGCTAATTTTAGAAGAATTAGGTCGCACGGTGGGAATAATTAGAGATTTATTCAACATCAATTTCAAGCATATACATGTAAACAATCCGGAAGTAGCTACCGAAATAAGGGATTATGTTGAACTCATAGCTCCCGAGCGGAAGGACATTGTGAAACTCTACAAAGAAGAAGCTCCAATTTATGACAGCTTTGGTATTACCAAACAAATTAAATCGGGTTTCGGTAAAACAGTTTCGTTCAAAAGCGGTGCTTATCTGATTATTGAGCACACCGAGGCATTGCATGTAGTGGATGTAAATAGTGGAAATCGGTCGAAAAGTGGCAGTGGACAAGAGGCAAACGCGTTAGATGTGAATCTGGCAGCTGCCGACGAAATTGCCCGCCAACTCCGACTAAGGGATATGGGTGGAATTATTGTGATTGATTTTATCGATATGCACGAAAACGAAAACCGCCAGAAATTGTTTGAGCGCATGCGCGACAATATGGCCGAAGATCGTGCAAAACACAACATATTACCGCTTAGCAAGTTTGGTTTGATGCAAATCACCCGTCAGCGCGTACGTCCGGTTACACATATCGACATTGAAGAAACCTGCCCCACTTGTTTTGGTACAGGACACACAAAACCGTCTATTTTATTTGCCGACCAATTGGAGGGAAAAATGAATTTACATTACATCTACATCCTTACGTAGAAGCCTTTATCTCTAAAGGTTTTATTTCGATGAAGTGGAAATGGCGAGCCAAGTACGGTCGTGGATGCAAAGTTTTAGCATCGCAGCAACTCGGATTTCTACAATATAAATTTTACGACAAAAAGGGTATTGAAATCAACCTACAAGAAACGATTGAAAAGCACTCGTGAAGGTAAAATGCCTGCTTCAAGATATTGAGGCAGGCATTTTTTTTGAAAATGTAATCTCATCCAGTAGACCAAACAAATCGCTGTTTCCTGACTTCGACACTGGGACACCCAAATGGGTGTCCTGAATATTATATATAATTATATATATCAGGAAGTTATAAATGTTAACTTTTAAAAGTGTCGAAGTCAAGAGCAAACATGGTGACTGTTGATTAACAAGTGGCGTAGGCACGACAGATATATTTTGCGTAGGGTTTTAACCCTATGCAATGTTTTGCAAGGATTCAACCTTATGCAATTGTTTTGGTTTTAACCCAAAGCAAATGTAATTTCATTCTTCCCCCACCAACTCTTTAGCGGCAGCGCCGCGAGCTATTTGTAGAAAAACAAAACCCCAAAATCCTCTAAAGGGTCGGAGACCCGAAATAGATTTATTCGTCAATCACTCAAATTTCTCACAATATTTTGCTGCATGTTTCGGGTCTCCGACCCTTTGCTAAAAAACACATAACATCATTTCTACAAATATATCGGGTCTCTGACCCTAAAAAACCCAATCCAATTCATTATTTCTTTATCCCAGCGGGATAGAAGATTTATTCCACAATTACATTTACAATTTTACTCGTATCAATTCCCAATATATCAACCACTTTAACCATCAATTTATATTTGCCCGGTTTGTTGTAGGTGTGTGCAACGCTTGTAAATTCGAGCGTTGGGTTGCGTTTGGTTCGGAAACTTTGCCATTCATTTTCGAAAATGTAATTTCCGGTTCGTTTTTCTTCAATATCACCGGATTCGTTTTTCACTTTTATGGTTTCGGGTTTGCTTAGGTAATCGAAATCAATTGCCCAATAATCAATCCAATCGTACCAATTTTGGGTTAAAACAGAGCGGGTTATAACACCATCTTTATCTTTTTCAACTTTAATTATTTGCCCATCTTCAATTACGACTTTACTGCCAGCACGCATCGATTGTTGTAAATCCTCTATGTCGTCCTGTGTATAATGTGTCACAAAATCGGTTAGCTCAATCGTGATAGTTTTTCCTTTTACAGTTTCTTTTGTATTTAGGTATGCCACATCAAAAAACTTAGCCTGACCTTTTTCCACGGCACGCTTATCAAACACATCTTTCGGAATATATTTCAACGTGATAGATACGCCTTTTTCTTTCAGTTCCTGAATAAATTGTGGCGTTAAACCCATTTCGAATTCAAAACCAAGCACATCTACTTGTGTATAGAGGTTGCGTTTGCATTCTTCGAAAATTTCCATTAATCGGCTTTGCGTAACGGGCACATCCAACGGACCTACATGCACAAACCTACCTGCTTTAGTCCCGTGAATGGTGCTGTGATTTTCGATGCGTTTAGCTTTATAGGCTTCGAGGATTAGGTCGATAAAAACATTTTCTTTTGGCGACAGACCTAACAGGTTTTCAAAACCTGTTAGGTCTTTGGTTAAATCTTCCATAAAAAACTGGCGCTCGTATTTGCCCAAGTTCAACATTTCGAAAGCCCGAAAATCTTTACCGTTTGCTTGTAACTCACGTTGTACACCTATCAACCGTTTGCGCTGTGTATGTATGGCAAACCGACCTAAATCTGTACTTATCCATTTACGTCCTAACTTTTCGGCAACCGCAGCCGTAGTTCCACTTCCTCCAAAGAAATCGGCAATTAAATCGCCTTCGTTGCTGCTGGCTTTAATAATACGTTCAAGAAGGGCTTCGGGTTTTTGAGTTGGATAATCAACATTCTCCTTAGCAGAATTATTTAATTTATCAAGAGACCAAACATCATCTACAACTACTCCATCTGCAATTGCCTCATCTAAATATCTTTTTATTCTAGTTCCATTTCCGCCATCTGATAAAACATATTCTCTTTTAGTATTTTCTTCAACTAAGACTTTTTGCTTTCTTTTCTTCACATATTCTTCTTTTGACTCCCACTGTTCAAAAAATGAGTTAAATATTTGTCCATTCCCTTTTCCAAAAAACAAAATAGAATCATAACGCTTTTCAAAACTTGAATTCAGTTTTTTATTCCAACCAGAATAATTCCAAGCAATTGAATTTTTATAATTCTCAACTCCAAAAATATCATCAAGAATAAGCCTTAAATGGTTAACTACCCTCCAATCACAATGCACATAAATACTCCCATCTTCCGCCAACAAACTATGCATTAACTTTAACCGTTCGTACATCATTGATAAATAGCTGGATATACCTTTACCCCAAGTATCGCGGTAAGCAATTTCTTCGATAATGCTTTGCTTTTTTTCAGCAGTTTCACCACCAATTTCGATATTAAACCCAAAATCGGCACCCACAGCAAAGGGTGGGTCATTGTAAATCAGTTTTAATCCTCCGGCTGCTTCTATTTCCTGTCGCATTGGTCCATTGGCAAGCGAAGATAGGATGAGTTTATTATCGCCCCAGATTAATTTGTTCGTCCAACCTTTCAGTTGCCTACCGCGCATATCGGTTTCGAACATGGAAGTTTGTTGCTGTGTCGCCTCTTTGCGAGGCTCGTCGATATGCTCAATGCTGTGGAAAGGCAATGCAATATTGGTCACATCTTCTTTTCGTCCGTTCCAAAAAAGAAATACATCTTCCTCGTCGGTAAATAGTTTATAGATAAATTCTTTCGGGAGCTTCGCACCTGCTTTTATCAGGTCGATAATTTGGTTTTTTTCTTGTTCGGTCATTATTGTATGTTGTTTGTTTAATTTTTTTGGCTAAAGCCCCTATTCTATATTCATCATTTTTAAGAATGGGCTAAAGCCCAATCCAATTCATAAATTGCCTCCTGCTTTTGAATTGCCTCCTGCTTTAGCTGGAGGATGAAAAATAATTCATTCCATTTATTGGCTTTAGCCAAATTCTATCTTTTATTTTTTTTGCTAAAGCCCATTTTCTCTAAATTCCTCAAAGAATGGCCTCCCGCCTATTGCGGGATAAATGGCGCCCAATCCAATTTATGCCAAGTATTTATTTATCAAGACCTAACAGGTTTCAAAAACCTGTTAGGTGTATTTTAATTCAAAAACCCCACACACGTCTTTGAATGATTTTAAATCATTTTTTACCTTTTCCCATTTTTCCTGCATCACATAAACTGGCTTGTAGCTATACTTTTTTTGAGTGGCGTTTATATCGGCACACCAAGTTTGCAAGCGTTTTATTTTACGCACATCGTCCAAATCTTGTCGCCCTTTGGTTTCGAGAATGTAAAAAGTGTTTTCGCCTGTTTTTACGAAAAAGTCAGGATAATATTCGCGGATATTTCCATCTTCGGCTTGGTATTCTATTTTAAAGTTCACACCACCATCGCCCATCGTATTTTTGGCATACGAAATCACATCATCAAAGCGATTTTCCAAATAACCTGCTAACTCCAACTCAAAAGGATTGTCGCCAATGATTTTGTTAAATACCGATTTCTTAGGAATGATAAAAGCTTGATTTTCGGCTACTTTTGGTTTTGTTTGTTTGAGCGAAATGTAGTTTTTCACCTCCACCGTTCCTTTTTCCATGACCGTTAAATCGTCGATGGCTTTTTTAAACGAAGTTTTCAGAATTTCTTTGGGGTTAAGTTCCGACAAGTTGCGCATGGTTTGCGGGTCGGAAAGTGAAACTTCGATGGTGGTTTTGCCATCTTTGCTGAATAGATAGTATTTGATAAAACTCTCGACTTTCGGATAGAGAATATTAAAACCACTAACCAATCGGCTCTCTTTGAGTATAACCGATGTGAAAAAACCTATCACATGTCTGAAATCGGGTTGTGTATCTTTGAAAATGGTTTTATGAGAAAATTCACCATCAATATCATTGAAGATAATTTCCTTTAATTCGCTCGGATTAAATGTTTTATAATGTGCTTTCTTGTTATGAAGTTGTGCCGCGTCAATCAAATCTAAGTTTTTAAATTCGCGGTAAATGCGTGGACTTAATTGCGGAATTGGAATGTCCAACGCATCCAAATCTTTATTAGGATTTTCTTTATCCACTTCCACAAACAGAGGCGATTTGCTGCGCGTACCTTTGCCCATTGGGCTGTATTGAAATTCCACACCATCGGTTTTCAATCCTTCCACAAATTCGAGAAATGCGGTAGTTCCCACTACAACCAAATTTTCGGGTGTATCCAATGAATGCATTTTCCGCAATCCCCGACCAATAGTTTGTTCGGGTAAAATTTTCGAATCGGCACCGAACGGGCGAAGTCCAACAATGGTGGTAACGTTGCGCACATCCCAGCCTTCGCGAAGCATTAACACCAATACTACGGCTCTGTATTTCGATTGTGGATTGTCAATACTATCGGCAGCTTTCCGCAATATTTCCAATTCTTCCTTGTCTTTTTTATTCGTAGCGCTTTCTTTTATTTCCCCTGAATTATTGGTGTGGATAGTCAGAACTGCATTTTTCATTAATGGATAATTCATTTCCAAAAATGCGGATGCTTGGTCGGCTTCTTTGGTACTCATGGTCATAATAAAGAGGATAGGCGTTTTGTGATTTTTCATTTCCTCGTATTGCTGTTCCCATTCCAAATAGCCCAACTCCATAAAATCGCGGTAACGTTCCACAAAATCATTGCTTTCTTTTTCTTTGAGCTTTTGGCGCGATGATTCGTCGGGCAGTACAGGTGATTTCACCACATTGTACCTTATAGCTTCCACCAATGGAAAATCGCATATTGTTTGCACAAAAATTCCTCCATCGTTGTGTTTAGGTGTAGCTGTAAAATCGGTTTGCAGGCTTATTCCATTGCCGTTTTTCAACTTCATTTTATTGCTAATGTCTTCGATACTTTTGAACCAAGCCAACGAGCTATCGTGAATATGATGTGCTTCGTCGTTGAGTATTACAAGGTCTTTGAGTTTATCGCTTCGGAGTATTTTTCCTAAATCCAATCCTTTGGAAATATCGGCATCGGGTTTGGGTTTTACACCCAAAAAAGTGGTTTCAAAACTTTGTTCGGGTGTCTCGTTGAAAAATACACGATGGATGTTGGTGAGGAAAATATTGCCCGATTCAGTAATCGGTTTCAGTTCGTCCTGAACATGAAGGGTGAGTTGAAAGTCATTTTTCCAATCTTTGTCATCGTAGCCATTTTCGGGGATAAACGGTTCTTCGTAAAACATTTTCAATCCGCTGAAATCTTTCAATATGCGGTTGAGCACAATGATATTGGGGACAATCACCAAAAAGTTTTTAGATAGCGTACTATCTTTTTCGTAAAGTTTATGAAAATACGACCAAACAAGAGTTAGTGCCAATACTTTGGTCTTTCCAGCCCCTGTAGCCATTTTCACCACATAGCGTGTCCATGTTTCGTCGAACATACCGCTACTAACACGTTCGGATGAATCAAACTTTATCAATTCGTATTTGTCGTGCGCTTTTGCCACTTCGAACAAATAAATAATGGATTCTATAGCTTCGCGTTGAGAAAAGAAGAAACAGAATTTGGATTGTCCGATAAGATGTTCCTGATTGAACCAAAAGTTGAGCAGCGATTTTGAGGTTTCGGAAGCTCCATCGTAGCCTTTATCGCGCCAAGCGCTCACTGCTAATCGAATTTTGTAAACCAATGGAGGAAGCAGTTTTTCGTACTCGTTACGGTACAAGTCTAACTGAGTTTGCGAAGGAGCCCAGCGTTCGTTGGGTGAAAGAATACGAAAAGGATTGTGTAACAGCGAGTCGTTCATGGCGTTGGATTTGGGCGTCCCGCCATTATTCCGATAAGTTTTAAAAGTCCCGCTTTATAGATGCAAAAAAGCGTGAACTAAGTCTTATCCGCACCAGAGGTCGTAGGAAACCCACACAGAAATGATAAGTCAGAAGCCCACGCCGTTAGGCATGAGCATCTTGCTTATTACTCCATTTCTGTGTTCGCATTAAAGAAATTTCCTACGTTTCTGGTGCGCGAACAATAGCAGAATGCTATTTAATTAATATTTTTGAAATTGTAGAGACGCCATGCTTGGCGTCTGCATGCTTGGCGTCTCCATGAAAAAATTATTTTTTATTCAATAATTATTTTGTTTAAATAATGTTATATAATTTGCTACTAGTTGTTATTTTATAAAAATATTGTACCTTTGCATCAATTCGTGATTGCGAAGGTGGAGGGCTGGATGGCCCTTGAGAACCCCGGAAACGGGGTTTTTTCGTTTTATATTATGGTAGTTTCTTTACACCGTAACCTATTATTTGATTTTTATATTTGAAAATTTTCTGATTTACTAAAATTTTTAATATTTCATCGGCAAAGGTAATCTTTTCTTCCCGCAAATTCCAAATCTCGTGAAAAGCATATCGTCGCATGGAATGCGCAAGCAAATCGGCTAGTTGCAAACCGGCAATATTTGCCATTTTGTTTTTTACTTTTAATTCAACTGAAGTTATATTTTCTTTCAACTCATCCGATGTAAGATAATGTGTGCCATTTTCAATTAATTCTCGATATGATTTTTTTAAGCGCATATCTTCCTTACCACTTCTCGACTCAATCATAACATCACCTTTGGCATTTCGTAATTTTAAAAACAATCTGTATCTTTCAATTAATACTTCCTGACAATAATGATAAGGGTCGTATTTCCATGTGTTGTCGTAACTCTCGTTGTGCTCCAATTTATCCAGAACAACCGTTATAACCTGAAATTCCCATTTCGAAATTAATGAAAGTAGCTCATGATTAAATGCATTTTCAATACTTTTATTTTTAAGCACTGTAAAATCATTTTTCCTGTAAACCAACTCTTTACGATGTAAAATTACAGGTTCATCGGGGTGAGAATCAAAGTATTTTACTTTAAGCTTTTCAATATCCGGTTGAAAAACATCTTTTACATATTCTAAATCAAAAATAACTCCGGTTAAACTAAGAAATCTATGATCGGGATTTACAGAACTTTTCAAGTCAGGATTTCCAACTTCATCAATGTAGATACGATATTTCATTCAGTAAAAATATTTAATTAATATTTTTGAATTTGTAGAGACGCCATGCTTGGCGTCTCTATGCTTGGCGTCTGCATGCTTGGCGTCTCCATGAAAAAATTGTTTTTTATTCGATAATTATTTTGTTTTTATGTTTGTTTTGTAGATACGTGACATGCCGCGTCTCCACAGTTTATAGATTTCCAGCGTCAAAAGTAAAAAAAATAATCCGTTTAGCCAATACGATTTGGGGAATAATCAAAAGATAGGTGCTGTTATGTTGCCGAAGGTCTACAATCAATGTATTATTGCGATTCCCGACAAGCTTATCAGCATTTTTCTTTGTTTTACCTTTTTTGAATTTATTACAAACCTTATTGAACCAAATTATAACTTTAGTATGTAACGATTGTTTTACTTTTGCATCGCATAAATTCCAACAGAGATTTTACCCTTCGAACAACTTGAGTGGTAAATTAAATCAACTGACAATATACTATCAAAAAAGGAACATAACACTATTATGACAACAATTAAACTAACGCTTGCAGCCCTATTGCTTACTTTTCAATTTGCTTACTCGCAGCTCATTACACCATCAATTATACCCAATAAAACTCAAAAATTATTGATTGAACGCGGCTACGGCATGTTTGTCCATTTTGGTGTTAATACCTTTTCAAATCTCGAATGGTCGGACGGAAAAACTCCGGCTTCGCTCTACAATCCCACCAATTTGGATTGCGACCAATGGGTGCGCGTAGCCAAAGAGGCTGGTTTTAGATATGTGTTACTCATTACAAAGCATCATGATGGTTTTTGTTTATGGGATAGTAAATATACCGAATACGATGTGGCTTCGTCGCCCGTAAAGACCGATGTGGTGGCCGAAGTTTCAAAAGCTTGTAAAAAGTATGGTTTGCAATTTGGTGTTTATTATTCGCTTTGGGACCGTAATCAACCTTCGTACAAAGACCCCGATAAATCGAAATATGTGGATTATATGACTCATCAACTCACAGAGCTGTTGACCAATTACGGCTCGGTTTGTGAACTTTGGTTTGATGGCGGTTGGGATAGAAAAGTAGCAGATTGGGACTTGGACAGACTTTACAAACACATAAAAAAGCTTCAGCCTCATTGCGCTGTGGGTGTAAATCACACCATTGCGATAGAGCCTGGCAGTCGGAAATTTGCGTTGCCCGATTCCATGGTTGTGGACAACAAATACACTTTTCATTATTTTCCGGGCGACTTCCGTTTGTGGGATCCTAAAATTGCACACAAAGCTGACAAAAAACAATATCTAAACAACGGTCAATCGTATTACATGCCTTTTGAACATACTATATGCCTAAGCAATAGGTGGAATTGGTTTCAGAAAAAGGAGTTGATTCCTGTACGGGATTTAGACGAATTGGAAGAATTATTTTATTGGTGTACAGATAACGATAATACGCTTGTAGTGAATATTCCGCCCGACCAAACCGGACGCATTCGCGAACACGAAGCAAATTCCATAATTGCATTAGGCAAACGACTTAATATAAAGAAAAACAAACCTTTGCCTCGAAATGGAACGTTTATTTCGATTAATTCTCCTGTCAATGCTAGTTCGGTTAAGAACAACAACAATTCGAAATTTGGTGCCCAATTGGCTGTGGACGGAGGTATGCAAACGCACTGGGCTGCTACCGATACACTCGCCGAATTAGAAATTAGCTTGGACGAAAAGCAACCGTTTAATAAAATTTCAATTTTTGAATATCCAGATATAATTCAATCAAAAGATCAGTTTTCAACTTATCGCACCAACCGAATTCAGGCCTATTGTATTGATATTTGGAAGGAAAATGCTTGGAAAACAATCTACATGAGTGAACAAACCATGGGCGATTGCAAAGTCATACATTTTCCAGCAACTTATACAGCCTCCAAACTTAAATTCAAAGTGCTCAAAGCAACTGCACCACCTTCGATTACGGAGTTAAATGTGATTTTTAAGCAATAACATTCGTGTCTTTTTTTTCTTTGCTAAATAAAATTGTATATTTGCATATTCGAAAATCAACGAACTATGGCAAAGAAAATTCCTTACGGCATTAGTGATTATGCAGAGATAATTAAAAGCAATTTTTATTATGTTGATAAAACGCGTTTTATCGAACAAGTAGAAGCTGCTCCCCGTTTTTTATTCCTTATTCGCCCACGCAGATTTGGTAAGTCGCTGTGGTTGAATACTATGAAAGCGTATTATGATGTAAATGAGGCATCGAATTTCGATTTGCTTTTTGGCGAAACTTATATCGGTCAACATCCTACCGAAGAGAAAAACAAGTATTTGATTCTTAATTTTAATTTCTCGGGCGTAAATCCAGATTTGGCGAAATTAGAATCGTCATTTGAGGAGCATTGTAGTAAATCTTTTGATGATTTCAATGCCTCATACCGCTCAATATTAGGCGAAGAATATATTTCTGGCTATCCGAAAGGTGACTTTGCAGAGTCAAAAATTGAATATATTACAGATAGTTGTAAGCGAAAAAACTTATCCATTTACTTATTTATTGACGAATACGATAATTTT
>JAIFKX010000011.1 GCA_020049335.1 Paludibacter sp.
CACTTTGTCTAACAGATAAATGCGTGTTCCGCTTACAAAATTTGCCAATTCGCTGGCTTTCAGTTTTAGCGTGGCAGCTGCGTTCAGATTGAAGCCCAAAGGCAATTCCAAGTTGTCAGTCAACGATTTCAGACCATTTATAACCAATCGTTCGTTACCTGCTTTTGTGTACAAATCGGGTTCTACATCACTATTATTCATCATTTTAGGCGAATCGTAGTTGTCGTAATTGTTGGCTGCATTTTCGTCGAAATAAATCATTGTTTCGTCGCTTTTCTCACCGTTTATCAATTGTAAGCGCAAACTGGCACGATTATCTACTTTAGGTGCTTTAAAAATGTTTTGATTATCGTCGCGATGCTCGCGCATAGTGTTGGTAAATCTTACATTTGTGGTTGGTGTGCCACTATTTACACGCACCCAGAAAGCCTGCATGGGAGGTATTTTACCTGTAATGGCCGTGTTGGCAGTTCCATTGCTGGTTACATAAGTACCACCTACGCCATTGTAAGTTACAAAAGTGTAACCGCCAATAGTATTTAATGTGCGATACCAGAATGTACGACTAATATTGGCATTGGTAGGGTTGGCAATCATAGCACTCCAATCTAAATACGAAGGATATGGATTTCCGACCAAGTTGAAACCGGGGCCATTGCCCGACTCGGTGCGCGTAACCGCAACATCAACATTGCCAGCGTTTGTAGTTCCATCAAAGCTTAATGTGCCCGTAGTGCCTTGTGCAGCTCCCGAAACCTGAATATAGCCTTTTCCGCGTGTAAGCGTTCCCGACGATTTGGTATCCCAGTTTTTGGTTGCTTCGTTCCATTCCACCACACTTGCCCCTCTGCTTAATTCGGCATAGCCAGCGTTTGAAAGTGGTGAGCTAATATACCAGTTACGACCGGCTGTAACATATTGCTCAACTGAGGCATTGCTTACAGCATTATTGCCCAAAATAGTTGCCGAACCGGCAGCAGAACTTTGTAGCACCACTCCATTGGGAGCATTTAGCGTAAATGATCCTAAAGAAACTTTTGCAGTAGGACCTAATATCAGCTTACTTACTTCTAAGTTTCCATCTAAGGTAAGTGTTACACCATCGGCTACACCCACAACATCCGAACTTCCTGATAGCCCAAGATCCGAAGAGTTAATATCCGAAGTAAGCTCAACAACACCATCTGTAATAATCCAGCTTTTAGGTGCATCGGTCAGACTTCTACGGGCAGTAGCGGCTGCGTTACTTGAATAAACGCTATTTCCACCACCGAAATTAACGCCGCTTTGTACAGTTTGCCCACCCCAGCCGATAAGTAGGGCGTCGTAATTTGTTGTAGAAAGCGTAACGCCAGTAAACATTTCTCCCATATTTGATACTCTGCTTATATTCCAACTATCAATATTTTGATTAAAGGAAGTTGCTCCATAAAACATACCACTCATATCATATACATTGCCTACATTCCAACTACCAATATTTTGATTAAATGCAGTTGCTCCATAAAACATATTATACATTCGTTCTACATTTCTAACATCCCAACCACTAATGTTTTGATTAAAAGCAGTTCCATAAAACATGCCACCCATAGACCTTACAATGCTTACATTCCAACTACCAATGTTTTGATTAAAAGCTGTAGCTCCATTAAACATATTTTGCATTTGTCCTACATTGCTAACATTCCAACTACTAATGTTTTGATTAAATGCAGTAGCTTCAAAAAACATGTTGCTCATATAATATACATTGCTAACATTCCAACTGCCAATGTTTTGATTAAATGCAGTAGCTTCATCAAACATGCCACTCATATCTGTAACATGGCTAACATCCCATAAATTGAGATTAGTTATTGATGCTTGATTAATTGATGCAAAACAATATGATAAATCTGTAATTGTTGCTGGTAAAGTTGCAGGTACACTTGCAAGATTATCGGCATTATTGAAAGCTCCAGAAAGTGAAGTTAAGCCCAAATCTCCAAAACTTATTACCTGAGTAAGATATTCACTACCCAACCAGACACTTATATTCCAACTAATAACAGATTCATCATACATCAAATTATCTTTTTCAGTCCCAAACTTTGTTAAACTTCCGCTAATGCTTACGGTATAAGTACCGGCAGTGGCAAAAGTATGCGACTTGTTACCTGCTGTAGTAAAGTCTTCGGTAGCTGTGCCATCGCCCCAATTTACGGTACAGCTTACAGTCCCATTTAGCGGCAGCGTAATACTTTGGCTTGCCGCTGTGGTAGTAAACACAAGTTGCATAGGTTGTATAGGAGTATACTTACCAAAATTTGCTGAATTTATACTACCTGCAGTTGTAAAACCACCACCAGCATATACATTGCCGCTTCCGTCAATGGCTAAAGTTTGAACAGTATTATTTATACCAGTACCCATAGCTGACCATGTCGTACCATTCCATTTTGCAATGCTGTTTGCAGCCACTCCACCGGCAGTTGTAAAAGCACCCCCTGCATATACATTGCCGCTTCCATCAATGGCTAATGCACGAACATAATCATTCATACCAGTACCTATAGCCGACCAAGCTGAACCATCCCATTTTGCAATACCGTTTGCAACCACTCCGCCGGCAGTTGTAAAAGCACCACCTGCATACACTTTGCCACTTCCGTCAATGGCTAATGAATAAACCCAATTATTCATACCAGTACCTATAGCCGACCAAGCTGAACCATCCCATTTTGCAATGCCGTTTGCTTCCACACCACCGGCAGTTATAAAAATGCCCCCTGCATACACATTACCACTTCCGTCTATAGAAATGGCTATAACAGAATTATTTACGCCAGTACCAAGAGCCGACCAAGCTGAACCATCCCATTTAGCAATGCGGTTTGCAGCCACTCCGCCTGCAGTTGTAAAACCGCCCCCTGCATGCACATTGCCGCTTCCGTCTATAGCCAATGAAAAAACCAGATTATTCATACCAGTACCAAGATCCGACCAAGCTGAACCATCCCATTTTGCAATGTAGTTTGCATCCACTCCACCAGCTGTTGTAAATTCACCACCAGCATACACATTGTCGCTTCCGTCTATGGCTAATGTATAAATTTCACTATTTAAACCTGTACCCAGTGCCGACCATGCCGTACCATTCCATTTAGCAATGTAGTTTGCCGCCACTCCACCAACTGTAGTAAAAGCGCCTCCAATATATATATTATTTGAAGCATCTTTAACAACTGCATAAACTCCATCATTAGCTCCGGCGGTACCTGAAAATTCGCTGCTCCAGTTTCCATCATTTGCGGCAGTAGCATCTTTCGCTTTTTTGGGCAAAAATACTGGTTCGCCGTTTGCGCCATAGCTCATTTCGTAGCTACTTACATCGAAGCTTCCGGTAGCTTTTGCGTTTTGGTTTAGGGTGCCATTGCTGTTGAGTACTTGCTCTAAGGGTTTTAAATCCTGTTTAATACCTCCCGAGCTTTCGGGGCTTGCGCCTTTGGCTTGTTGTGCCAAGGCATTAATACTAAATGCTGCACTAAACAGCATTAACGAGAAAATCATTTTTGAGAATAAATGTTTCATAAATTTTATTTTACGCATAATCTTAGTTGTTTATAATTATTTTTTCCTACTCTATAAGGTTTGTAGGATACCGCCCCGTTTATTTCAGTGGATATAGGGCTCCACTTTTTATTTGTTTACTTTTTAGTTTAACTTTAGAATGTAATTAATAAATTTATTTTCAACAACTTTAAAATGTGTTTTGTATGATAATAAATTGATTATGAGATATTTAAATTGGTTTATTTCTATTATTTTTTTAAGTTGCAGTCGGCAAAGTCCCTCTCCTCTCTTGCTCCCTCTCATTAAGGAGAGGGCTGGGGTGAGGTGGTTTTAGGGTGAGGTAGACTGTTAAGTTTGTTTTTGACCTCACCCCTAACCCCTCTCCTTGAGGAGAGGGGGACAGTTTACTGCAACTAATAATTGCATATAGCATATATAACCACCTAAATATGAATGTAATATGCATGCGTAAGTTGAATAATTTATGTAATCTACTTTCCAAGCTCCGCCTATATCACAACCTTTACGGCTTCGTTTTTGGTTTTAACGAAATAAATTTGACCTTTTTTTGCTTTAATCTCAATTTTATCGCCATTCGAAACTAAAGAGTGTGTCATTTTTCCGGTTGTTGAAAATACTTGCACAGTTTGGTCATTTTCAACACCTTCTATCACTAGGGTAGTATTAGCCGAGTAAATTTTCAAGTTGCTTTTGTTTACTTTGGGCGTAGCGGTGGTATTTTCATCGGTTATATTCACAAACTGATTCCAGTACAAAGCCGATTGATAGGCACTTATTGAGCCTGTTGGCACCTTTACAACGCATGTTTGTATGTTTACATTTCGAAATGTATTTAAAAATACCGTTGGGGGGACAGTTTTTTCAATTGTTATCTTTTTTAAACTTACACAACTATCGAAAGCTACATTTGCAATCGATCTGATTGATGATGGCAATGTTACATCAGTTAAGTCTTTACAATATCTAAAACCATCAGGGCCAATAGAGTCAACAGTTTGCAGTACATTATATACGGTCGATTTGCTAATTGGAAAGTTCAATAAGGTGGTTTTATTTTTATTATAAAGTACGCCATCTACCGACGAATAAAATTGATTATTCGTATTTACGGTAATTGAAGTTAAACCTTTTGTGTTTAGAAAAGCAGCTCTATCAATTATAGTTACTGTTGCAGGTACATCAAAAGTAAATAGTTTGGTTGTCCGCCAAAACATTCCCTCGTTGATAGTGGAAACTGTTGATGGCCAATTGACTGAGACCAGATTTGGGCATATCGAAAAAGCATATTTTCCAATTGATGTAAGCGATTCGGATAAGAAAACACTTGTAAGGCTACTGCACGATTGAAATGCAAATTCGCCAATGGTTTGCAGAGAACTTGGCCAATTGATTGTTGTTAATTTGATGCATCCTGTAAAAGATTCATTTCCTATTGATAATAATGAGGGTGGGAGCAATATACTCACTAATTTATCGCATCCTGAAAAAGCCGCATAACCAATTGATGTAACAGTTTGAGGTACAATGTAATTTGCCGATTTGTTGTTAGGATATGCAACAAGATTTGTTTTCGCCGCATTGAATAATACGCCATCGACAGATGAAAAATTTGCATTGCCTGCACTTACAGTTATTTCGGCTAAAAGTGTGCTATAATTAAATGCATATTCACCAATAGTAGAAACTAAAGCCGGAATATTAATAGATGTTAGTTTCGTACACTTATACAATGAAGTATTACCGATTGATTGCAACGACGAAGGGAGCACAATTGCTGTTAGATTATCGCAACCCGCAAAAGCAAAATTACCAATTGAAGTTACGGTTTGAGGCACTGTATAAGTTGTTGATTTGCTATTGGGGAAAGCAATAAGCGTTGATTTATTCGCGTTGAATAATACACCGGCTGTTGAGGAAAAATTGATATTTCCGGCAGCAACATTTATGGCAGTAAGCTTCGGACAAAAACTAATAGCATCTTCTGCTAAAGTTGTAAGCGAAGCGGGTAAATTAATTGTTTGTAAATTTTGATTATCATAAAAAGCCAATTTTTCAATCTTTTCCACTTTATCAGGTATTGTAATGGTTGTGAAACCATGGCATTTTTCGAAAGCATAGCTTCCAATATTAATGAGCGATGGAGGCAAAGTAATGGTTGTTAACTTGTCGCAAAAATAAAATGAAGCATAGCCAATATGTGTAATTGTATTTGGCAAGACTATGGAAGTTAAATCGCGGCAATAGTCAAATGCCTGATCGCCAATAGCTGTAACTGTATAAATACTGTTGCCAATAATTATTCTATCGGGCACATTAATGCTACCAACATACCTTACGCCAAGAAAATCACCCAAATAAGTAAGCTCTACTGTTTTAGCGTCTTCCGAAAGTATATTGTAGTTAATCCCATTTACTAAATGACTTTGGGTAGATTGCTTCGCCCTAAACGATGTTGATTTCTCACCTCGTTTATCAAAATACCTATTGGGCATCTCAGCCTGCCTATTATTTTCAAATCCATAAGGATTATCGTACAGATTATCGCTGATAAAATCAACTGACTTTTGCGCTTTTGCGCCATAAATTATAAATGCAATAAAAATTGCTACATAAATTTGTTTCATAAATCTTTTGTTATAAATTAGTTGAATGCTATTTTTTTTCCTACTCATAAGGCTTTTCGGATACCGCCGTGTACTTTATTTTATATTATTTATACGCCACATATAATGATTATATATTTTGTAATTATTACATAATTATATCGCGTCAAAGTTATGGACTATATTTTTACAAAACAATAGCCATTTGTAGTCATTTTTTTATCTTTCTAAAGCTCATTTCCGAAATCAAAACGGACTGTTTAAATCAAAAATAGCTCATTTATTGTTTGAATATAACCCAATTGTCTGACAAATTGTTCGCCCTCATTTAACTGAGACAGCTTCTTTGTTTTAATACAAATTACACCAAAAATTTACTCTGGTTTTCTTGCTCGAGAATTTTCGGTATTTCGTTGTTACAAATTCCGCAAACAAGAACTTATTCTATTGTATTAGTTAGTTTTTTTTATAAAATAGAATTTCTTTTCAATAACATTTTTTACTTTCCTTCACCAGTGAGTGTAATCACTTTTGCAGGATTTAGTCCGCCACCCGAAATAGTAAGCGTGGCTGTATGTACCCCAGCCGTTGTAGGTTTGTAAGTTACATTAATATTGGTTCCAACAAAGGAATTTGTAAGTTCTTTTGTAAGCGTTGTAACAGATGTTTTAAACATAGCTGCATCTGTTCCGGTTACTGCAATTGTCAGATTATTAAGAAGATCTGTTGTTTTAATATTTATTGTTTTGGACTTAGTCAAATTGAGTAAAGTTGGAGTAAATGCAAGTTCATTCTCAACTCTACCTAGCTGTATAGCTGGAGCATTTGGATCTATTGGAGCAACTCCAATGCCAGAAGCTTCAACTGTTTTTGATAGCGCTCCACTTTGAACTACAATGTTTGTGGCAAATGTACCTTCGGATGTAGGATTGAATCGCACTTGAATTGTATTATTTATAGATGACGATACAAGTGGAATTGTAAGCGATTTCGACCAATCGGCATCAGTGCTTAATTTTATATCGAAATGTGTAGAGTTGGATAAAGAAACGGCTACATTTTCGGTTAACAATGCCCCGGTTGCTGTAAAGCTCTGAAAATCAGTCGGCGTGCCAATATAAGTACTAAATTGGGTCAAAGTTCCACTTGTTTGAATGGCAGCCGTAGGTGCGCCGCCCATTAGTTTAAAGGTTACGTTATTGGCTGTTTTTGTTATCGAAGTTATTTCACGACCAATATTTGTTCCACTCCATGTTTTTGGAGTAAACAAACCAGAGGTAAATGCTGCGCCTGGGGTAGTTGTACTTCCGCTTAGTGGTTGCAAATAAAAGCGCATGTGGCTTGAAGCTGTTTGAGTACTGCCTGTATAATTATTTGGAACGTTTTCGTTCCAAGCAGTTAAATCGTAATCTATATGCCAAATAAGCATTCCCTCACCAGGTAAGAAAGCATCCCAGCCTGTTTTTTTACGATATTCAACCATAAAAAACTCTTTAGGATTGGGGCTTGCACCATTCATATTGTGTGTTGTAGCCGATAGTAAATAAGCTTGCTGAGTTGTATTGGCTGGTTGAGTTATACCCTGATAAAGTGGTAGAAGCGTTAAATCGCTCGGCGTACTCACTTGCTCGGGAACAAACCATTCAAGATAAAATCGATCGTAAGCGGTGTAAGTAGGTGGTGTACGTCCTTCATTGTTATAAGCTCCAGCATCCATTATATGCCAATAATCTAAAGCTGATTTATCGTCAGTGGTATGATAATAATCAGGCAATCCGAGCACATGACCAAATTCGTGACAGAACGTGCCAATACCACACATATTTGAACCTGTTGATCCATTAAATTCCGAAGTGCAAGCATAGTCGAAAATAATTTTACCATCAAATTTTGTACTGTAATCGGCCAAAGACCAACGATGCGGCCAAATTGTATTTGCTGGGCCACCCTCAGCTTCGTTGTAACCTGCGAAATACACAAAAACATTGTCAACCATTCCATCGTTGTCTGTATCGTATTGTGTAAAATCAACTCCGTTCGTATTTGCCACGCTACAAGCATCAATTATCATTTGTTGCGGATTTATATCATAATCTTCAGTATCGTTTTTTCCATAATAATCCAAGGTATTAGGAAGTGTAAATGGGCCAACTACATCGAATTGAGGTGCAAATTTCCCATAAGAAGATGCCATAAAATAATCGCGAGCAGAGCCAGTACCTCCATTAGCACTGTATCCACTTTCGTTTAGTAGGTTTGTAAATGCAACTTGAGGCGTGGGAACAACATAATTTTTATTCGAAAAATTTACCAAAATCACCAACGATTTAGGAGTTCCCGTAAGTGGAAATGCCTTTTGAACTTTCATTGTACGACGTACATCTTTGGCTTTTGAACGTTGAAATGTTGTTAAATCAGCCGCTTTAATTGTTTGTAGAACAGTATTTTCGCCCAATGTGCGTTTTGTTGGATCGCGTGCAATTATTTCAATCGATTTATTGGTTGTAGTACTCCCTGAAAGATCGTAAATATAATATCCTTTTTGGTTTTGCTTGATTTTATAACCATCATCTGTTGTGCGAAAGTGCCCAAATTCATCTCCATGCATGCGGACAGTCAAAGTGGTTCCATCGGGCTGTGTTATAATTATAGGTTTAGGATTAGCCCTTATGGCATAAACAACTTGAAAAATTGCGACTAAAGCTATCAATACTGATACTAATTTTCTTTTCATAATTCTTTTAATTTTTTAAAAATAGAGACAAATGTACTGAATATTTATACATAAACAAGATACAAAGCATTAAGTTTAATAGTATTGAAATATTATGCGTCTTCTTTTTTTTATATAAGCGTCCTTTTTTTCTGTCAAAATTACAGTGTCTTTAATTTCATAATAAATAAATATATTGGTTTGATTTTCAACTATTAATTTTATAATACGAAAAGTTCAATTTGTTTTTCAACTGAAAAAATGGCAACTTAATTTACTTGTAATCAGACATTATGGCTTGAAAAATGCTTTGGTATTTGGTTTGTAAATTTAGGTATTAAACAATAAAAAATTAGAATGTTTAACTTAAAAAATGGAGGATACAACTATGTTACTCGTACGTAATTCAAACCAAACACCATCTTTATTCAATCGCTTTTTCGATGGCGAAATGTTCGACTGGAACAACCGTAATTTTTCGAACACCAACACCACTTTACCTTCGGTAAATATTAAAGACAATACCGATGCATTTACAGTAGAAGTGGCAGCTCCGGGTTTCGAAAAGGGCGATTTTAAAATTGAACTTAACCGCAATGTATTAACTGTTTCGACCGAAAAAGAAGTACAAAGCGAAACCAGAGAAGAAGAAATTTTCACCAAACGTGAATTTAGCTATCAATCGTTTTCGCGCTCGTTTACCCTGCCACAAATCGCCGATGGCGACAAAATTGGTGCGGCCTACGACAAAGGCATCTTAACAGTGGTAATACCAAAACGCGAAGAAGCCAAACCGAAACCAGCCAGAATGATTGAAATTAATTAATCAACAATGTTGGTGTGCGGATAGCATGACGCTGAAAAGCGAACTGCTAAAAACAGGTATAAAATTTAATAGAAGAGCTGTTTGAGATTACTTTCAAACAGCTCTTTTTTTTTTGAATAAACAAAACATAAAAACTAAATCACGAAATCAAAAGTGTTACACTCAATAAAAGTTTAGTTCTATTTCTTTTGCAGGCAATAAATCTTCCGAAAAATAACATTCGCCCATAGCCACTGATTTAATGGCTTTTACAAATTCATCATTTCCCGATGTTTTAAGCATAAAACCTGTGGCACCAGCTAAAATCATTTCAGCATAGTTGTTAAAGTCGTTTTGCTGCGTAATACCAAGTATTTTAAGTTCCGGTTGAATTTTGAGCGCCAATCTAGTGGTGTCAACACCATCCATATCAGGCATTTCAAAATCCAAAATTACCAAGTCGGGATTATTCTGTTTGAGCAAATCAATAAAATCAGCTGCATTATCAGCTTCTGCTATTACTTCGCCCAGTCCTATATTTTCAATCCATAGTTTTAATCCTTCGCGAAACAAGTTGTGATTATCAACGAGTATTATTTTCATCTTAAATATTGAACACTAAATGATCCCTATTTGTAATATTATTTTTTTTCAAGCTTTCTTCGCTCAATGCCATTCGATGTTATTATTTTGGCAATGTAAACCCCACGCGGAATGGATTTTAACGATATTAAGTCCTCCGAAGAAATATCTTGTTTCAATAGTACCCTACAATGAAAATCGCTGATGAAAAACTTTGCATTTCCTTCAAAACCACTCACTTGAAAGCTCTCACTTGCAGGGTTTGGATAAATTCTAATTTTTTCTTTTGTACTGATTTGCGGTTCGATTTTGGTCATAATTTATGAGATTAAGATTGAATGCTTTTTGTATGATAAATTATTTTTTTTACCATTTTGCAATATTGATTTTCAGGACTTCAAAATTAATCATTATTATTTCACCTTATCTTGGTTAAAACGCTGAATCTATATCCGTGTAAACCCTGATTTTGCTATCCGTGTAAACCCTTAGAAATAAAAAATCCCACACAAGAATTAAGCTTGCATGGGTTTTATGGAAAAAACTATTTACTATAAACCAATGTCGTTTAGTTAAGCCTGTTGTTTTAGCATAGCCGTCAAGCTAATTTTGCATATTTCCGCCCCAAGCCCCTAAAGGGGTGTTGATTAGTTTCGCCTCTGAAAAGTAACCAATCTGATATTGTAATTATTACTGCTAATTTCTGTTCCCCGCAATTTATCCCGATGCAGACGGGAGGGGGTAGGGGCAGTATTGAAATTTTTTTATTGCATTCCACTAATTTAACGACATTAAACTATAAACTGTAAACTATAAACTATATCTCTACCACTTTATTTTTAATAGCACAAAGCACCAAGTTGATTGTATTTCGGGTATTCGACTTTTTGAGTAATGACGAACGATGTGTTTCGATAGTTTTCGGACTAACAAATAGCTTTTCGGCTATTTCACTCACAGTCAGACCATTACACAGCTGCTCAAGCACTTCCATTTCGCGTTTCGAAATAGTAGAGAAATCAGCGGGGCATTTGAGAATAGGTTTTACTGCATTATCGTGTTGTTGCATAATGATTTGACGAAGTAAGGAGTTCGAAAAATAGCTTCCACCTTCCATAACCGTTTTTATAGCTTTTTCAAATTCTAACTTTCCAGCTGTTTTGAGCACAAAACCCAAAGCTCCTGCATTTACCAAATCGATGTAGTTCGATTTTTCGTTGAGCATAGTGAGCACTAAAATTTTAAGTGTTGGAAACAGTTTAATAGCTTGCTGAGTGGCTTCTAATCCATTCATTACAGGCATTTCGATATCCATAATGACCAAGTCGGGCTGATGCGTTTTAATCAATTCCATAAATTGAAATCCATTTTCGGCTTCGGCAATTATTTGGCCATAACCTTCGTTTTCAATTAATAATTTTATTCCTTCGCGAAATAGCGAATGGTCGTCGACAAGAAGTATTTTGCTCATACCTTTATAAAATTTGAAGTTTCCCGATAGCTATCGGGGTTAGAAATTTAGAGACAGTATTTTCCTTCAGCAATTCGCAGTTGAGGTTAATCTATTGGAATTGATATATTTACCGACATACCTTTTCCAACTTTTGATTCTATATCAATTTTGCCTTTTAAAATTTGGATTCTATTGATGATATTCATCAACCCCAAACCTTTGTGTTCATTTCTTATTTTATGCCAGTCGAAACCTATACCATTATCACTATAAACAAATGAAATATTTTTGTTTAATTTATCAATATGTAAATGCATGTATATGTTTTCGGACTGCGAATAAGTGATTGTATTTTTGATAAGCTCTGTGGTGATGCGATAGAGCATTAATTCGGTGAGTCCACAAAATCGCTCATCTGAATTTGTTTCAAAATGGATAATCAGCTTTTCAGTGTCGTTTATGCGTTGTGCAAATTCGCTTATTGCTTTTGCAAACCCCAATTCAGAAACAAACTGCGAACTTAGTCCGTGAGCTAACTCTCGAGCTGTCTGAATAGCCATTTCGATACAATGATTTCCTTTTTCAGTAATTAATTTGCGCTTTGCGGCATCGTTGGTATCGGCCAACCACTGAAAATATAGTTTTATGGTGGATAGGAGTGGCCCCATACCATCGTGTAGCTCACTCGAAAAGCGGTTTAGTTCGCGCTCTTCCACCTCAAAGGTAATGTTGAGTAATTTGTTTTCGCTTTCTACAAGCGATTTATTTAAACTTGTAAGCTCAGCAGTACGTTTGGCAATTCGTTCTTCTAAATGTTCATTGAGTTCCGATAATTCCAATTCGGCTTTTTTGTGTGCGGTAATATCGGTATGCGTGCCATACATCAATAGTGGTTTGCCATCTGGCGACCATGATCGCACTTTTCCTTCTTGGCGAATCCACACCCAATGTCCCTTTTTGTGGCGCATACGAACTTCAATTGAAAAGAGAGGCAATTGACCTGTAAAATGTTGATTTAGCATTTCCTCGGCATAAGCTACATCGTCGGGGTGCGTAATTGCTTTCCAACCGTTTTTACCCATCAATATTTGTCCAATTTTTATTTCGGTGGGTGAGTATCCTAAATTTTTAGCCCATATTTTATTAAATTTAAGTTGACCAGTTTGTATGTTCCACTCCAATGTACCAATATTCGCTCCTTCTAACACTTCATCTAACTGCGAACGGGTTTTCATCAAATTCTCCTCAGCGGCTTTCCATTGGCTAATGTCGTATAGGATACCAGTCCATTGAGTGTCGTTGTTTGGTAATCGACGCGGTAAGGACTCTAAACGTACCCATTTAATTTTTTTTTTAATAATAAGCCTACCTTCCCAGCTAAACGGAATAAAATGTTTGTTTGCTTCCTCGTTTTTAAGAACGAATGATTCTTTATCGTCGGGGTGCACCAATCCGCTAATAATAAATGGATTTTTTGCAAACTCAGCATTCGTAACGCCGAGAATTTCACAAAATCGGTCGCTCGCAAACTCCATCGAATAAGGCGGTGTCTTGGTGCTCATCCAATCCTTTTCTACCCAGCTTTTGGCAGAGAAAACACGTATTCGGTATAAGCCCGCTGGTTGGTTGTCGAAAATGTCCTTGTAATATTCTTGTTCGGAGTGAAACTCAGCTTCATTTTTGTCTAATTTTTGTATTTGCTGAATTAAAGTGTTCTGAAAAGCAATTAATTCTTGTACCAACTGATGCCCTTCGGTAGCTATGGGATTCAGCTCATTTTTTGACGAAGAGTTTGAAATAAAACTTTCGGCTTTACTCTGAAGTTGAGCATGTAAATCGGCAAAAGAATTAGTCATAATCAGCGCATTAAATAAACGATACAGTTTTTAAGTACTTGTTTTGGCAAAGATACTAAAAAAAGTTGTACGAATTAGTACCTATATTTTGTGTTATCTTTATATTAAATTTTCTGCATATTTATGTAAATACTTTCAGATTTGACTTATTTTTACCACCTTTGTTGTCCAATTTTTTATAGTAATAATTTTATAAAAATGAAAATGAAAAAAGAGATATTATTTGGGTTAATAGTTTTATTTACAGCCGTTTCGTGCAATGCTACGAACAAAACAAAATCGACTTCTACCGCATCTTCCAAAAATGTAGAATTGGCTTGCGTGGCATTTTATAACCTCGAAAATTTGTTCGACACGATAGACGGACTCAACAATGACTCGGAATTTCTGCCTGATGGGACGTACAAATGGGGTGGCATGAAATACAAGTCAAAATTGAAAAATATGTCGTACGCTATTTCACAAATCGGAACCGATAATTCGCCTATTGGTGCAGCTATTTTGGGCGTTTCGGAAATTGAAAACCGACTCGTGCTCGAAGATTTGGTAAAACAACCTGATATTGCAGGGCGCTCGTATCAAATTGTGCATTACGATAGCCCTGACCGCCGTGGCGTGGATGTGGGATTGCTTTACAATCCGCGAATGTTTACGGTTACAAACAGCAAATCGTATAGGTTGCGAACCGACGATACTACTTTTTTAACGCGCGACCAGTTGATGGTAAGTGGCTATTTGCTGGGCGAAAAAGTGCATGTAATTGTGAATCACTGGCCTTCGCGATCGGGTGGCGAAATGAGGTCGCGCCCAAAACGAAATTTAGCAGCTGGACTTACACGCTCTATTGTAGACTCCCTTTTCAAGGTAGATGCCAAAGCCAAAGTAATTGTGATGGGCGACTTAAACGATGACCCAATGAATGAAAGTTGCGCTACAATATTGGCTGCCAAAAAAGAGGCTTCGGAGGTGCAACCAAAGGAATTGTATAATGTTTTCTGGAAAACATTGGATAAGGGAGTTGGTTCGCTATCGTACAACGACCAGTGGAATTTGTTCGACCAGATTATACTTTCGCACGAACTAATAAATGGCGACAAATCGAAACTACGCTACTGGAAAAATGAGGTTTTTTATCGGAATTTTTTGATTCAGCAAGAAGGGCGTTACAAAGGTACACCAATGCGAACTCACTCCGGTGGTGTGTGGCTCAATGGCTACAGCGACCACTTACCTACGCTGGTGTATTTGGTGAAAGAGAAAAAATAAATATTGCCTCAAAAAAAGCCCTAAATGGGCTTTTTCATTTTTTCGTATACAAAAAAATTCATACTGAAAAGCAGCAGAAAGTAACTAAAATCTTCGGCAGGAATAGTACTAATGCGGAAGTTGCTGAAATACTGAGAGTTATATTCCACAACCGGCATGGCTGTAAGCACACCATTAACTACAAACATGGGAATACAGGATACCAAAAAAGCAAGCAAAAAATGTGTGAGATGTGGGAAAAGGCTTTTTTGACTAAGCACCACTATTAAGAATAGTGCAGCCGAGGTAAGGCAAATAAAGGTATACCAAACGCCAAATTCTACGATTCCAGTTACCAACAAAACCGCAGAAAGGGTATAAAGAAACAATTTTACTTGTTTGTTGAAAATCAATTTGGGAAAATAAAACCGAAGCACTTCGTACACAAACAGGCTGCAATAAGGAATAACCACAAAAAACATCCATTCCTCAATAGGTAGTCCAAAAACGCGAACATCGAAAGTATAATCGGGGTTAAAACTCCAGTAACCAAGTTTGGTAAATACCACATCCCAAACAATAAAAAATACGCCAGGGATAAGAATTGCCCAAAATAAAGGCTTCCAAAACTGAACAAAATGTACGTTTTTGTCGAAGCTCAAAGCAAGCGGAAAAAAAATGCTCCCAACGAGCAAAGCAGTGTATATGAAATCGTTATTCAACATAGTAGTACGATGATAATTTGAAAATATGCTAATTTGATAATTTTGCCATAGAGAGTGTAAACTTCGATACCATATTCCAATTTTTCTGAAAACGCTGTTATTCCATTCATTAAATTATAATTTGTAGAAGTAGAATTATGAAATTCAATAAGTGGAAAAAAGTAAGTTTGTTATACATTAAATATTATGAGCAAAACATGAAAATTCAATTCTAATCTCTTTTTACACTATAACAACGATACCAAAGAATTGTTTTTTGTTTTAATAGCGACTATTTGCTAGAAAATCATTCTAAAAAAACCGAAATCATTTCGGCACAACAAAAAAATTATATACTTTTGCACCACTAAAAAAATGAGCGGGATGTAGCTCAGCCCGGTTTAGAGTACTCGTCTGGGGGGCGAGTGGTCGCAAGTTCGAATCTTGTCATCCCGACTGCTGATAATGAAAGACTTACACGAAAGTGTGGGTCTTTTTTATGTAGTGTAACCGAATTCTACTTAAATCTGCGTTATAAAGTTAGACCGTGAGTTT
>JAIFKX010000065.1 GCA_020049335.1 Paludibacter sp.
TTAGCCTCTACTCCTTATCACGAAAGTGATTATATTCGGAATCAGGATGAATTTCGTATCTTTGCAAGCGAATCAAACCAACTAAATACAGCTTCTGCATCAAACAATTTACAGTATGCAAATGCCGTTTATAATCCCAAAACTACCACAGTTCATGATTGTAAAACGATAGAATTGGACAAAAATCATCGCGACAAAGGCAATATTACGGTAGTAGAAAATGGTGCAATTGTTCCTTTCGACATTAACCGCGTATATTATTTATACGATGTGCCGGGAGGTGAAACACGCGGAGGACATGCTTTCAGGGAGCAGCAGGAGTTTATTGTAGCCATGTCGGGCAGTTTTGATGTGGTGATTGATACCGGCAAAGGCCGAAAAAAGAAATTTCAGCTCAACCGTTCGTATATTGGGCTTTACGTTCCGGCGGGCTGTTGGCGGCAAATGTTGAATTTTTCGACCAATTCCATTGCCTTGGTACTAGCTTCAACGCATTATCACAAGAGCGATTATATTCGCAGTTTCGAAGATTTTTGTACCTTTGTCGTTAAATCTGAAAAAACTCAAAGCGTAACTATTCCAAACAATAATCATTATTCAAATCCGGCAATCGATGCTACCAAAACAAGTGTACACGATTGTAAAATAATTGAGTTGGACAAAAATCACCGCGACAAAGGCAATATTACGGTAGTAGAAAATGGTGGAATTGTTCCTTTCGACATTAACCGCGTATATTATTTATACGATGTACCAGGTGGTGAAGAACGCGGCGGTCACGCACATAAAGAGCTCTATCAGTTAATAATAGCTGCGGGTGGTAGTTTCGATGTGGTGCTCGACGATGGAAATGAAAAACGAACAGTTCATCTAAATCGACCCTATCAAGGACTTAAAGTCGTACCCGGCATTTGGCGCGAACTAATTAACTTTTCGTCGGGTTCGTGTTTGTTAGTTATGGCTTCGCACCGATACGACGAAAAGGATTATTTACGGAAATATGAGGAATTTGAAGATTTGAAAATGTGATGTGATGATGTGGTGATGTGCCCCGATAGCTATCGGGAGTGGTGATGTGCCCCGATAGCTATCGGGAGTGATGATGTGATGATGTGAAGCAATAAATAGTAAATTGTAAATGATTAAATAGTAAATAGCTAGGATGATACATAAAACCCGAATTTGGCAATTCGTAGTAGTTTTGCCTGAAGCAGTAATAGGCGAAAACTGCAATATTTGCAGTCAGTGTTTTATCGAAAATGATGTTCGGGTGGGCAATAACGTTACAGTTAAAAACGGCGTCTACCTGTGGGATGGAATAACGATTGAAGATAATGTACAGATTGGACCAAATGTTACATTTACCAATGATAAATACCCACGCGCCAAGCAAGCATTTGAACTACAACGTACTACCATAAAAAAAGGAGCTTCCATAGGCGCTGCTTCGGTAATTCTGGGTGGCGTAACCATAGGCGAAAACGCGTTGATTGGTGCAGGAAGTGTGGTAACAAAAGATGTTCCGGCTAATGAACTGTGGGTAGGGAATCCGGCAAGGTTTGTAAGAGTGATTAATGTATAGTGATAAGTGATTAACGTGTAAAAAAAACAATTTATAAAAATGAAAACAAATGCAATGCATCAGCACGATGATTGGTATTTAATACATCTTCCGGGGTATGGCGACATGTCAAAAAAAGAATTAGAAGTGGATATTAATGTAACGGATAAAGAAATATTTAACATGGACTATAAGGAATTGAGAGGTGCCATGATTATGGAAAGATATGAAAAAAAACGTGTTCGTAATATTGTTGAAGAAACAATGGAGCCTTACAAATATGATTTAACTCAATTACTGAAGGGGAATATTATTTATACTATGGATGATTTAATGAATGTGTTAAAAACAATACCCAAAAGAATATGATTTTTATACTCGACAACAACTTTATTCTTGACTTAATATCGCGTCGTGCGTTAAATTATGGCGTACAACTTAACTTAACATATTTATTATTGTCAAAAGGATATGCAGCAATTTCTTCAAGTCAGCTACATAATTTGCGCTACGTTGTAAAGAAAAGCTACCCTCAGTACGAAAATGAGTATTTAGAAATTGAAGCTCGATTGAAAATTATTAAAACGCCATCTTATGTTGATTTAAACCACAAGTTAGCAAACTTAGATATTGAAGACTATCTGATTGAACTATCGGCCAAAATCGTTAATGCAAAGATAATAACCTCAGATAAACAATTTCTAAAAAATTCTGAATTTGCAATCACACCAATTGATACATTTCTTTATTTATTTAAAGAAGAAAAGAAAGTTGAATTTCTACCTCTCAAAAAAATAAATGATAAACATGTTGTTGATATTGAACAAGCCATAGACCGTGTACTGACTTCTGGCTGGTATCTCCTCGGAAACGAAGTGAAAAACTTCGAAGCACATTTGGCGGACTATGTTGGAGTAAAACACGCTATTGGTGTAGCAAACGGACTAGATGCCCTGCGTTTAATCCTGAAAGCATATATCGAAATGGGCATTATGGCCGAAGGAGATGAAGTAATTGTTCCGGCTAATACCTATATTGCTAGCATTTTAGCCATTAGCGATAATCGGTTAACACCTGTTTTGGTTGAGCCAGATATAAACACATATAATCTCGACATTTCTCTTATTGAAAAGCATATAACCGCTCGTACCAAAGCCATTATGGTGGTGCATCTTTACGGACAGGTATGCTGGAGCGAAGAGTTGGAGGCATTAGCCAAAAAATACAAACTGAAAATTATTGAAGATAATGCGCAAGCGATAGGGGCAGTTTTCAGTCGACAGACAACAGACAACAGACAACAGAATCAAATAAGTGAGAGTGCGACTCAAAGTCACGCCCTCACTACAGCCATAAAAACAGGTGCTTTAGGCGATGCAGCAGGTTTCAGCTTTTATCCGGGCAAAAATCTCGGGGCATTGGGCGATGCAGGTGCTGTAACAACCAATGATGATGCGTTGGCTACCATGGTTCGAGCATTGGGAAACTACGGAAGCAAACAAAAATATGTGAACGAATATCAGGGTTTAAACAGCCGCTTAGACGAACTACAAGCTGCCCTGCTCGATGTAAAACTGCGCTATATTGATGCCGACAACCAAATAATATTAAAAACGACCACATCATTCTCCCTTCTGTTGTCTGTTGTCCGTCGTCTGTAGTCTCAGAATCTCACGTATTTCATTTATTCGTTATTCGCTGTTCCGAGCGCGGCCGCTTACAGCAATATTTAACCGAAAACGGCATTCAAACATTAATTCATTATCCTATTCCACCCCACAAACAAGGAGCTTATAAGCAAATGAATAATGTTACTTTTCCTATTACAGAGCTCATTCACAACGAAGTACTCAGTTTGCCAATAAGCCCTGTAATGGAATGGAATGAAGTGGAAATGGTTGTAGATGTGTTAAACAAATATTATTAACAAATAAATATCTTGTGTAAAAAATATAATTAAAAAAATCTATTTCCTAAAATATTTGTTTCTTATTTTCAGAGCAATTTTACGTAATCCTGGAAAATACTTGCCACTTTTTACGTTGTAAGCAAAGGATTGTGAATCGAAAATCATTTCAAAATTTTCGGTACAAAAAACAGGTTTACCAGTAATTTTGTTTATTTCGAGTGCTTGATGCAACGAACTTTCGAAAAACAATTTATATTGAGATTCTTTATACGAATTTGCTTTGTGCTGTCCATGACTATTTGCTTTTTGGCGGGCACGCATATCGGGCAAATCGAGCATAACAAGTTTATTGTATTTTACACCGTTTTTTTGCAACCAAATTTCTGTTTCCTTTCTGTATTTTTCGAGGCGAGATGTTACCAAGGTGCCAATTTTACTTTTGGGTATGTAGAGCGGTGCGGCATTAAGAATAAAATCGATATATTTTGGTCCATCATCATTTTGTTCGTCTAATGGATCTACACAAAGTACGCCATCGATATCAAAGCACGATTTTTCTAAATCGCTATGATTCAGTATATTCCACTGAAAATAGCGCGGAAGTGGCACAGATTCGAAAAAATAATCAACTAAATTTTCTTTTCCTGGAACAACATAAACGGCACAAAAACGAACATCAAAATCACTGCTGATTTCTTTTATCAACTCCTTTGCTTTAACCATTGCAGAGCCTGAAGCAATACTATCGTCGACAATTAAAATCTTCTTAAATTCCTTTACATCAATAAATTGTCCACGTTCACCTGCTTTGTAAATATGTCCGTTTCGGAACGAATGTATATCGGTAAAAGGTTTACTCAGGTACAAGGCAATAAGGTTTGCCGGTAACATTCCGCTACGAGGTACACCTACAATTAAATCAAAATCGCGAGGTAAAATGCTCAAACGTTTGATTATCACCTCATTCATATTGGCTATATTCCTGTAATACATATATTTAATTTTTTAATTGGTTAATTAGTTAATTAGTTCATCTGTTAATTAGTTAATTAGTTAATTAGTTTATCTGTGAATTGGTTGATTTGTTGATTGGCAAATTAACACATTTTTTTAACAATACCTTCAAAGTTTTCGGTTCGCGCTTCCCATGAATTAGCAGAGGCGAAATTAATACGTTTTATAATTTTTGCGGAAGTATCATTTTTTGTTTCATCTATAAGTTTTTGTACAAAATCGTCTTTGTTCGTCGACACACTTACTAATCCATCAAATTCTGGCAAAACAGCAAAAGCATTCATAACTACCGGCACACCCACAGCCAAGTATTCGTTTATTTTTAGTGGATAAATATTTTTATTTACTTCGTTTACAATGTATGGAATAATTCCAACATCGTAAGCTGCAAGCAATTCGGGCACATCATTGGGTTTAATTGGGTCGAAGAATTTTACATTAGCAAATTTTTTCATACGCGATTTTAATGCTTCGTTGCGCATGTCGCCCGTAAATTCGAAATCGAAATTAGGCAATTTACTAATAACATATTCAACCGTATCAATATCGAACCTTGGATCGAGACTCCCTATAAAACCAACACGCTTTCGCTCACGCGTGAAAACTTCCGATTTTGAAAATCGACTGAAAACAAGAAAGTCAACCCCATTTTTTACAACAAAACAGTTTGGATTAAGTTTAATTTTTTCAGCATTCAAAAAATCGGATGTGGTGATTACAGCATCTACTTTAGCCAAAAATTTATTTTCTATATCAAAAATTCTTTTTCCAAAAAAAACCGACTCAACACCATCGTAGCAATAGTAAATATGCGATTTTTCGCCAAATTTATTTAAAAGCGACAAACCAAAAATTGGATTATAAGCGGTAATAACTATTGGATTTTTAAAATTCAATTTTCGCATTGCCCACTTCACAGTCAGCTTGTAAATCAACACATTAAGTGGAAATAAAAAATTAAATAGCCGTTCATTTTTCAGAAAAAAAACAGGAATTCCAGGTGGAATAACCAAGTTATAAACCTGACTGCCAACATTTGTATCTATTAATTTCAAACGTTTATCAGCTCCTAACATGCGCTTTACAGGTGCATTTTGCCTTCCACGCAATGTAGCATACACATCTTTTATAGTGTATGGGTATTCGACAAAAAGTACGCGATTGTTTATTGCTAAACGCTCCAAAATTTGAACCGTTGATTTGGCATAATTGCCAAACCAGCTGGTATTTGCAATACAAATTATATCTTCGCCCTTTAGCATGTTGTCTGTTTTTACATTAATTCATTGATATTTTGCAAATTCGTTTTTTTGTTTATAAACATTTCCCACCACACAGCGAGCGTCAATAAATTTATAATCTGATTTGCTTTAACCTGCTGATACCAAAACCAATACGATTTTGAAGTAGCAATAGTTTCGTATTGATTAAGTAAGGATTCAATTTTATCCATTCTGAAAATTGCTTTAACACCATCAGCATGTCGTAAGTAGGCAAATAAAGCTCTTCGTTGAGTGTCGTCTTTCAGAAATATTGGTAGTGGTGCAAAACCGCCTTGCTTTTTACGGTTTGTTATCTCGGTTGGCAATTTGGGTTTTAAATATGTTTTATGAAGGTATTTCGAAACACCTTTACCAGCCGAAAGTTCTTCGAGAGTGCCCTTAAACTTATAATTAACAGGCATTTCGTTCAAAAAATTGTACAACTCGGTACTCATATACGGAAATGACATTTTATTTCCAAACAATTCGCTCATGCGCGACGATTTGAAAAGTATAACTTCGTTTATAACCTGTTTAATATCAATATTATAGTTTCTGTTAAAGAAAAAGTCATCAAAATTTTTATAACTTTTAGGGGCATTTTTAAGGTAGTGTAAACTATCAATATTAATTCCTTTCAAAGTCATATTATTTAATTTACGAAGCGAAAAGCCAAATGTATCGCTTTGTTGTATATGCAAAATCTTTCGATTATGAAATTCGGTTCGAAAAAGAATACTATCTTTATCAAAAGAAGAAATTGAATCACCTAATATGTCGTACCAATTTTGTAGAAACTGAACGCCTTTTGATTTCAATTTCCAGTGCATAGCCAATTCTTTGCCCGAAGTTCCAAAATGCTGATCGTTTCCATCGCCACCTAAAATGACATCTGGTTTTTCGCCCGATTTTCCAACCAATTGCATCACAGTGAAATTCACAAGCAAACCGCCTTCTTGAAAAGGATCACCTGTAGCGCGAAGTATTTGAGGTAGTTGCATTATTTCGGAGCCATCAATTTCGTAATCGTAGTGTCGGCTATTGTATTTTTCTGAAAGTAGTTTTGCCAAAGGAAGTTCAGTCCACGGATTATCTTTGAAGCCAATGGAATAAGAAACCACATCGCCCTGATACACTTCGCGTAATGCCGAAATATTTCCACCCGAATCGTAACCTCCACTTAATAAAAGTCCTACTTTTTGAGCACCTTTAATGCGTGTCTCAATAGCCGATTTATGCAGTTTTTCGTATTCGCCTACTGCTTCATCTACTGTGAGTTTCGATTTACCAGCATTTTGCATATAGCTCTTATAATCAAACAAATCAAAAGTTTCAATTTTATTTGATTCAAATTTCAATACAAAACCAGAATTTAATTTCGAAACACCTTTAAGAGCAGTTTTTGGCGACGGAATATAACCAATACTCATAAATGTTAATAATCCTTCGTGGTTGGGTTGGCACTCAAAACCATCAATTTCTGCAAATGCCAATAGCGAATTGCTAAGGTATTTGGAAGAATAAAACAGCTGATTACCAGCTCCATGTCTATCTCGAACAATAGTAATTTTATTAGGATCAACAACTATACACAAAAAATCGCCATCGATTAGTTGAAATGCTTTATGGCCATTCTCTACATAATTTTTAAGCAAATCGGTTAGTGTAGAACCGTAAAGTTTACCTTTTAAAAATAGCGTTGTATTTTCAAGTTTCAAACTCTCGAAATCGGATAATGCTAAGAAATCGCCTTTCAATAAATTGTCGAAAGTCAATAGAAAATGATTCGATTTTTCCATGTGATTTAATATTATGAAAATTCAAAATTAAAATAATTATTGCATTAAAATCAATATCGACAAAAGTAAACTATAACTTAAAATAAAGTTGTAATTAAAATAATAAAAATGCTGTCGCAGAATAAATTTTATTGCTGTAATAGTAATTACGACAAAAGGATAAATCTAGGCTATCAACCAATTTTCAGAATCAATTTGTTATTTTAATATCAAATTTTTTATTCTATTGTAAATAACAACTTCAAGCAGATAGGAAAATATTAAAAGTATAATAATATAAAGTCCATATTCAATAATTTTATTATTTATAAAATTTAAATAATGCGCTTCGATAACTAAATAATGATGTGCTATATAAATGACATACGAACTGGAAGCGAGGTATTTGAATTTTCCGACAAACAAATCGAAGCCAAACCAATTGAGTTTTTTCCAAAGTATAGCACCAAAAAGAACTATAATAGTAAAAACAAAATGGCGTAATTCAACAAAAGGGTAAGCAACTAAAGGGTAAGCGTAAATTTTCGTAAACTCAAAATTCAATTTCAAATTAACAGCTAAAATTATTGAAATTGAGAGCAATAAAGCTGCCTGTGGAAAAATAGCTCGAAAATTAAATTCCTCTTTTTTGAGATACATATCGGCAAATCGAACTCCTGTCCACCAAATTGCAAAATACATAACCAATCGGTTTACTATAAAAGGATAAATTAAATAAGTGGCAGCCGCTACAATCGTCAAAATTGTAACGAATTTATTTATTTTTTCAGGTTTAACGTGCGTAACAAGAACAAAGAACAGCATATAAAACCACCATTCGTACGAAAGCGACCAGAGCACTCCATTTCCTAAATAGGCAGGAACAATCACATTTGGTTTGAGCGAAATCACATCCTGCAACATAAACAAATTACCAATTAAGTATTTAATTTCAGGATTAGCCCAGCCTCCAGCCTCATAACATTTTATAAGATAAGCCATTATAAAAACTAGTAGAAGCGGAATGTACAATCGAATAAAGCGCCTAATAAAGTAATAACCAAAGGATTTATCGCGCGATCGCTCATAAGTAAATTTTATTACAAAGCCCGAAAGCACAAAAAAAACGATGACCATTTCGGGTCCAAAGCGAAAAAGAAAGCCTATATTAACACCAAACAAAAATATTTTTTGAGGTAAGACATGAAAAAAAACCACATATAGAGCAGCAAAACCACGCACCGCTTCTAATTTCTCTAATCGACTTGGTTTCATAGAATTAAAAATTTAAAGGATTATTTATTATTTATTTCGACAATAATAGACTCAGATTCGTTTTTTTCCCACTCAGGCATGAGCGAAATCATAGCCATACTTGCAAAAACTATGATTAAATTTGGTAGTTGCCCTAAGCTCGAAGCCGTATAAGATGACACAATAAGCCCATACATTCCGCTCGTAAGTCCCATGGCCTTGTATTTATATTCTGGCTTTTTTAATCGAAAAAACACTAAGAACGATGCTTTTCCGACGATATAAAAAATCATTATCAAATAAAAAGTTAGTCCAACAATACCTTGCTCAGCCCATATCTGAATATAAAAACCATCGGTAGCAGTTTCGGCAAGCAATGTACCCGGGCTAAAGCGCATTCCCCAGTTTCCGGCCGATCCTACCCCACCACCAAAAGGCCTGGATTTGAGGTAGTCGGCAAAGATTTTCCGATTATCGTTTCGAACATCCATCGAAGCATTATCTTCCGAAAACCCTGAGCGCATACGCCTAATTTCGTAATTACCTTGTCCAATAGTAGTGTATTTAAAAAACACAAATATCAAAACCATAAGCGTTACACCGGTTACAATGATAGTAACACGTTTCGAAAGAATTGCATAAACAGCAAAACCTGTTAATGGTACTGCAATTGCACTGCGAGTACCTGAAATCATCAAGGCAAAAAACGACATAAAACCAATTGCCAAATAGAAATACTTTAAACTCTTTTTGGATTCGTGTATAGCGAGAACAATGTAAAGTACTGAAAAATAACCCATTGAACTACCAAAAGTACCAGCATCCGAAAAAATTGAAAATACTCGCAACTGACCAAACAAAATGTGCGTTGAACGATTTCCAGGTTGATTTAACCAACGCGATTCCCATTGGTCGACACCAATGTATTTTTGAGATAAGGCTTTAATAATAGCAACAATAGTAAACCAAGCCGTTAGTTTAATCAACATATCTAAATCTTTAGGCTTGTTAAAAATAAGATATGTTAGTGGCACGGTTAAAAAAATATACAAGCCCTGACCACGCATAGCATAAAACCATGCCTCACGACTAACTGCCTCTGGATTAAATAGTTGTAGAAATGTCATTGCGTACCAAATAATGACAAAATATGAAAAATCGCGACCAGCATTTTTCCACTCTACTTTTTTATTAAACTGACTAAAAATGAGTGCTAACCAAGTAAGTACCAATAATCCATCCACTGTTAAACCCAATGGTGCCGGAATATAGCGTGACAAACCAATTGCAAAATAATTGGCCACTAATACCGAATAAAAACCAATACGTGGATTAGCAAAAAAATGATATAAATAAAAAATTGGGCCTGGAAGTATAAGTAAAGCAATACCAGCAACAAAGTTATCATTTGAAAAAAAATAAATTGCACCTCCAATAAGCAGAATAAAGATACTACTGACAATAACTACCAGTAAAGCATGTTTTACTTTATTATCTAAATACGTTGGATTTGTACTCATTCCCATTTGATTCGAAAACTTTACATAACTCTTTTCAATGATTTTTTAAGCATTTTACGAATGAAGGATCTTTTTTTCGGTATATCTCCATACATTTCCTCCAAATTGTCGGGGTTGGCATAGGTCAACAATGCATACAAGCTATTATCAGGCAATACCGTTTTTAGTTTGTTGAGCATAAACACATCAGCCTCCGCCCACGAAGTATTTGCATCGTAAACAATTAAATTAGCTTTAGCATCCGATACTAAAACGGTGTTATCAATACCATTACTTATGGGTGGAAAAATAGTAATTAAAAAGTCAGCATCTATCTTTTTATCTGCAATAAAAGCGCTATAATTATTAAATTTATTTATATCAGAACTGACATCTTCAATCTGAATAGCAGTTTTAGTTTCCGTATTTTCATTATTTTGAGCAATATCTACCGAGCTTTTATCAGTATCTGGGCTACAAAAACTTGAAATTCGTACAGTAAAATTATGCTTTTCAATTTCGCCAGCCAATTTCGAAGCAACTAATGATTTTCCAGCACCATCCCAACTACTAAATATCTGAATAACAAAAGGTTTACTTAAATCAAAAGCTAATTTTCGAACCTTTTCGAAAATTTGAAGTGCAGCACGTTCATCAACAATATCAGAAGCAATATATTTTTTATTTCGTTTATTTTTTGCCACAAATGCAGCTAAAACATCCAATCCAGTAGTTGTTTTAAGTAGCGAAGGCGATTTGAGGCGCGCATCCATTAACTCAATAACAAAAACAGCTAATAAATAAAAAATAATTGAGAAAAGTACAGCTATTATAACGTATAATTTATTTTTAGAAGGAATGGAATTGATTGGAAATTTTGTTGCGTCGAGCACTTTCATATTCGAACGCATATCTATACTCTGTTGATTTTGTCGCGCTAAGCCCAAATGGTGCAAAATGCTCAGATATTCACGTTCGTAAATATCAATTTCGCGCTCAATTCGTTTGATAGTGGCCCCAAGAGGTGCATATTTCTTGAACTGCTTCATAAAATCTATTTGCCTAATCTTCATCGATTTATACAAAGCAGCATAGCTTTCGTGATTTTTAACTGCATCCAACCATTCGGTTAGTAATCGCTGCGATTCAATTCCCTGACTTTTTGAATCGAAAATATTCATTGAGTCAATTTTATTTTCGAGAATATTTTCTACATTCGTTCTTTTGGTGCGTAATTCGGGTAACTTAGTTCTATTAGCAGATTTATTATCCAATTCGATAGCAGTAATAGCCTCATTTAACGTTACTAATTGCTCTCTAATTTGTAAAATTGTATTATTTCTCAAATTAATATTATAACGCTTTTCAACCTCGTTTTCTAACTTCGTTAAGACAGCTTCAGAAGCTTCAAACTCCATTTTAACATCTTGCAAGCGAACTTCAATTTTTTCTTGTTGGGTGGTAACTTGCTCTGTTTGTTCGTAATAATTGATAATATCGTTATCGATATTAAAATCGAGAAGTTTTTGTTCCGCCTCGTCTAATTTTAACTGTAATTCTTTTAATTTTTGTTCGAAATAGGCAACGGCCGAACTTGATTGTTTTACTTTAATCTCGCTGTAATTTTCAACAAAAATCTGGGTAGCGAACTTTACTGTATTAAAACATATACCTGCGTCTTCCGATTCATAGCTTAGTTTTATTAAATCGCTATTCGTTAATCGTTCCGCCTTTAAAGTTGAAATTGAATTAATACCATAATACTTATGTCCAAAATTCATTAATCTATATATGTAATTTTTTTCGTCTTGTACAATATAGTCTTTTAAATTTTTATAGGTTTTCTCAAAATTATTTTTTACAACTAATTTTTTAACTTTATCAGGTACCGATGCCATTAATTCCCGATACGATTCTTCTGAAATTATTTCTTTTTGAGGTTTGGTTAGTATTAAATGCTGAGTTAATAAATGCAATGATATTTCCTCGAACAGGGTAGTAGATTTTAGCATTGTCATAATATTATTATACTCACTCTGAGTTGCATTATTATCAATGCGTATTGACTCAACAGCCAAACCACTATTTGAAGTTACTCCGGTAAAAATTGTGGAAGATGTAGTATATTTAACTGGCAAATCTTTTGTTAAAAAATACACAAGTGCCCCTACAACTACCGGAATAATGGTGAGGTATAGTAATTTTGAATAAATTATTTTTAAAAATTTAATTATATTCATTTTTTGTCATTTTGAATATTGGTACCAATCAGGATGTTAAATATATAATACTGTGCGTAATAATCATTTTTAACCGAAACAAAAGCATCAACAGCCTTGGCGTAGGCCGTAGAAGATGCAGCAAATTCAGTCATAGTGAGCATACCCGATTTTAAATCGTTTTTCGATTTAAGATAATCTATCTGAGCTGTTTGCAAATTATTAA
>JAIFKX010000060.1 GCA_020049335.1 Paludibacter sp.
AAAAGAACTCAAAAACCTTAGTTCAGAAACACTTCCCTTAGAAATTGGTTACAATCTGATGAAGGCATTTGGCACAAGCGATACTTACATAAAACGATACAAAGCCGGTAAAGGCAATTTTTCGACTTTCGATGGCATACTTACCAAAAAACAACTGGCATACAAGCCTGTAACTACCATAAAACTTACCGACGAACTCGAAGCCCTGAAACAAGATACCAAAGTAACCAAACAATATCCGCGCATTATAGCCGTGAGCGATGGCGACACCTTGCTCGCTTACGATACAAAAGAAAAAGAATCGTACGAAAACAAGGTAGATAAAATCTGGCTCGATTTTCAATTCTTTTATCCACTGGCCGGTGTGGATAAATTCTATGTGGCCGAAGAAGCCGAAGCCGACATAAAAGCTGCCGTAAAAATGGCAAAGCTGCACAGCGAAATACGCCGACAAAACGAGATTTCGTCCGAATCGGATGTGCACGATTTAAATATATTTATGACCCGCCTGCTTTTCTGCTTTTTTGCCGAAGATACAGGTATTTTCCAAAAGGATATTTTCTCGAACTACATACAGCAATGTACGCAGGACGATGGTAGTGATTTATCGGAAGCATTGGATACTATTTTCAATGTGATGGACAAAACTTCGCGCACGGATTTGCCAAGTGTTATCCGCCAATTTCCGTATGTAAACGGTGGCTTGTTTCACCAACAAATAGCCATACCACAACTCAGCTACAAAGTACGCAAAATAATTCTGGAATGCGCCGAACTAAATTGGGGCGAAATTAATCCTGATATTTTTGGCTCCATGTTTCAAGGGGTGGTTACGCCCGAGTTGCGTGGCGATTTTGGGATGCACTATACCAGTGTGCCTAACATTCTGAAACTGATACAGCCACTTTTTCTCAACGACTTGGAGGAAGCTTTCGCGAAAGGCTGGGACAACGAAAAGCTACTCAACGCCCTGCTGATACGCATTTCGAAAATGAAGTTTTTCGACCCGGCTTGTGGTAGTGGTAACTTCCTCATTATTACCTACAAAGAATTGCGAAAACTAGAAATCCGAATTTGGAAGCGCATTGCCGAACTTACTGGTTCACACGCTTTGCCTTACACCAATATCAGCATTACGCAGTTTTATGGTATTGAGATTGATAGTTTTGCCCACGAAGTAGCTATGCTATCATTGTGGCTTGCCGAACACCAAATGAATGCGCTTTTCTCCAAAGCATTTACCAACGTACACATTGATGCGCTTCCACTCAAAAACATCGACCATATTCGCCAAGGCAATGCTTGCCGCGTAGATTGGAAGGAGGTTTGCCCGCATACTGCTGACGAAGAGGTTTTTGTGATGGGAAATCCACCGTATTTGGGAAGTAGGAAACAAGAGGAATATCACAAAGACGATTTAAAATTTGTATATGGTAGTGAATATAAAAGTGTAGATTATATAGCTGCGTGGTTTTATCTTGGGGCTAAATTTATCCATAAATCTAACTCAAAATTTGCTTTTGTAAGTACAAATTCAATTTGTCAAGGAGAGCAAGTATCATTGATTTGGAAACAAATTTTTAATCTTGAAACAGAAATATTCTTTGCTTATAATTCTTTCAAATGGGCAAATAATGCTTCATTTAATGCTGGAGTTACTGTGATAATAGTCGGATTAAGAAATATTTCAACAAGCAAAAAGATTTTATATGATAATAATACATATTCAATTACTGAAAACATTTCACCATATCTAACAAATTCAAAAACCGTTTTTGTTGATAGTGCAAATAATCCTATTTCCAATTTCCCACAAATGAATTTTGGGAATATGCCAGCCGACAATGGCTGTCTATTGTTTACTGATCAAGAAAAAAAGGAATTTATTCAGAAAGAACCTGAAACGGCAAAGTTTTTTAAACAAATATTAAGTGCAGATGAGTTTTTGAATGGCAAAAATAGATGGTGCTTATGGTTACATGGAGTTGATGAAAATGAATATTTGAAGTTTCCAAGTATTATTGCAATTATAGATAGATTAAGAGAAGTTCGACTAAAATCTTCACGTCCTCAATTAGCTGAGACTCCACATTTATTTGCTCAAATCACTCAGCCACAAGGCTTTGACTTTGTTTTAATTCCTCGGCATTCTTCTGAAAACAGAGAATATATCCCAATGGGATATTGTGATAAAAAATTAATTGCTTCAGACAGTTGTTTGTTAGTTGCTATCAATGACTGTTGGTTATTCGGTATTCTCACTTCCAAAATACACATGGTTTGGGTTAATGCAGTTGGTGGTAAATTAGAAACTCGTTATAGGTATTCTGCTGGTTTATGTTACAACACTTTCCCTTTCCCCGAAATCTCTCTCAACAAGCGTAAAATAATAGAAGCCTTAGCCGAAGAAGTATTACTAACAAGGGAGCACCACAGCGGTAAAACCCTTGCCGAAATGTACGACCCCGACAAAATGCCAGCTGACTTGCGCGCTGCACACCATGCGCTGGATATGGCGGTAGATGGTTGCTACCAGTCCGCACCGTTTTGTTTAAGCTGTACGAGAAAATGACGAAATAAAAAAATAAATTCTAATTGTCCAAAATACATTGTACTTTTGTTCTGTTTAGAACAAAACAAAAAAATATATTGCTGAATATCAATTATATATACGAAATTAAATTGTCCAAAAATTGTCCAAGTTAACAGTTATGCGAAAAACAATAGAACAACTGAAATTTTTGAAGGAATCTGAAGATAAGGTAGAATTCAAAAAAGGTGAAGGTGGTAACATTGCCTACAATGGTGGTGGTAGGTCTGAACCAAAAGACAGACGACGATGTATCTTAGGTTACGTGACAGCTTTGTGTAACGAGGGAGGCGGCTCGCTTGTTATTGGAATTCATGATAATTTTCCACATAAAGTAATTGGTACAAAGCAATGCGAAGGAGCAATAGGGAAGTTAGAATCTGATATTTATAATGATACTGGTATCCGCACAGATGTGTATGAATTGTTTGATGAAACGAACAATCGCGTTCTTGTTATCGATGTAGTAGCTCGTCCGCTAGGTAGGGTCTTTAAATTTGAGGATATTGCTTTAATGCGAGTGGGAGAAGAATTGAAACCAATGTCCGATGAAGTTTACCTCAAAATTATTCAGGAACAGGAACCAGATTTTTCGCAACAAATTTGCGAAGGATTATCAATTGACGATTTAGACCAATCGGCCATTGATATCATGAAAGATAAATATGCTACTAAACAAAAAAATCCTGGATTTAGAAGCCTTTCTTCAGAACAAGTGCTTTCTGATTTAGACCTAATGAAATCTGGAAACTTAACAAATGCTGCTTTAATTCTGTTGGCAAAAGAAAGTGTTATCAAAGAAAGACTTCCTCAAGCTGCCATTATGCACGAATATCGAACCAATGAATCTCAAATTCATTTCGATAAACGAATAAAATTTCAACAACCGTTTTTTGTAATGATTGAAAAATTATGGGATTTGATTAATCTAAGAAATGGCTCAATTCCTGTTCGCGAAGGTATATTTAATACATTCGAAATCCCTTTGTTTAATGAAGAAGTAATTCGTGAAGCACTTAACAATGCCATAGCTCATAGAGATTACAAAAGACAAAGCGAAACGATAATAAAACAGTATCCACTCGAAATGATTATTACCAGTATGGGTGGTTTTCCTCATGGTGTTTCATTAGTAAACTTGCTTACTGTTCCAAGCACTCCCAGAAATAGATTATTGGCAGATGTATTATCCAAAACGGGTTTGGTCGAAAGGTCAGGACAAGGTGTTGATAGAATTTTCTTAAATACGCTTTCTGAAGGCAAGCCCGACCCTGATTATTCAAAAAGCGATGCTTTTACAGTTACGCTTTCTTTATCTGCCGAAATAGAAGACAAAGCATTTGCCTTATTCATAAAAACAGTTCAGGATTCTTTGTCGGATGAAAATAAACTTTCAGTTTTTGAAATTGTAACTTTAAACAAAATCAGAAAGGGTGTTGATAAAAGTGAATTAGATAAGTTAATAGTGGAGAAACTCAAAGAAAGAGTTCTTATTGAATCCATTGGAAAAACAAAAGGTCAAACTTATATTCTTAGTAAAGACTATTATGAATTTGCTGATAAAAAAGTGGAGTATTCTAAATTGACAGATTGGGATGCAAACCAAGCCTTTTCTATCATTCAAATGTATTTAGAAAAGCACCACAAAGCAAAAATGGGTGACTTTGTTAAACTTTTTGAAGGTCATATAACGCGCAGAAAAATAAAATATTTTATCGCGAAAATGGATGAAGCTAAACTATTAAACTCAACTGGCACAGGTAGTGGAACGTATTATTTTCTAAGTGATGATTACCGGGAAAGACGCATTATTATTGATAAAGCAATGAAAATTGGTTTTGAAGAATTAAAGAAAAGAGGTGAAATAAATTAATTGTCCAAACTTTTGTCCAAGTTAACAGTTTATTTCTAACTCATTATTCTATACATATTGATTTACAGAATATTACAGCAAAATAAATTGTCCAAAGGTTTTGAACAAACGACACTTAAATGTGAATAATCATTAATGCTTCTTGTTTTCCTTTTGGGGCATTATTCTTTATTTTTTTCAAAACAATATTTCAGTCACATTTTTCATATAATTGCATATATATCAGCTGTTTGTTTATTTCATTGGAAAATCACGGCACTAAATTTCAACATAAAAAATGAATAAAAAAAACGAATAATAGCTACGCTTAAATCGGAGATAATGTATTGATTAACTTTTTGTTACAAACTTACAATTAGGATGTTCAGGAAATGAACTTCCCGAACAAGATTTTAAATTTTACACATGATAATGTACACGTGGGTAAATAATCGAAAAACGTACACATAAGAAATTACAAATAATACTATGACACAAAACAACATTGTAGAAATTAAATACGAGCAAACAGGTAATTCGTCGAACACCAACGAGCTGGGAATGCGCGAAATGCAGGCAAAAGTGTATAACGCACGCGACGAACAATACATTCTGGTAAAAGCACCTCCGGCTTCGGGCAAATCGCGGGCGTTGATGTATGTGGCACTGCATAAACTTGCCACTCAGAGCGTTAATAAAATTATTGTTGTTGTTCCCGAAAAAACAATTGGTCGGTCGTTTCAAAATACAAACCTAAAAAAGCAAGGTTTTACGTACGATTGGGAAGTGGCGCAGTACTTTAACTTATGCGATACCGAAAACGAGCGCGATAAAATTGGTCGTTTCAAAGAATTTTTCATTCAAAAAAGTGCCAACAAATTGGTTTGTACACACGCCACACTTCGCAATGGCATGAAAGAAATGAACAATGAAGTGTTCAACGATTGTTTGCTGGCTATTGATGAGTTTCACCATGCATCAGCTTCGGCCGATAGCGGTTTAGGAAATATAGTCCGCGATATTATGACCGAAACCTCGGCTCACATTATTGCCATGACGGGTTCGTATTTTCGAGGCGATGGCGATTTTGTATTGCGCCCCGAAGACGAAAGACGTTTCTTTCCAGTTACATACAATTATTATCAACAACTCAATGGTTATAGATACCTGAAAACATTGGGGTTAGGCTATCATTTTTATTCCAATGGTAATTTTATTGCTGGTATAAAACCATTGTTAGACCCCACTAAAAAAACATTAATACACATTCCTTCGGTAAATTCGAGAGCTGCCACCGGCACCGGCAAAATGACTGAGGTAGAAGAAATAATGAAGCTATACGGCACAATTGGCGATAAAAATTACGATACAGGCATTACTCCGGTAGTTACGCCCGAAGGAAACACGCTCCATTTTGCCGATTTGGTGGAAGATAATCCCAAGGAACGGACTGCATTACAGGGCTATCTCCAAAAGTTAAGTCATAAAAACCATGTGGACGTTATTATTGCGCTCGGTACTGCCAAAGAGGGTTTCGATTGGCAATGGTGCGAACAATGCATTACAATTGGTGTACGCGGTTCACTAACCGAAGTGGTGCAAATTATTGGTCGCTGTACGCGCGATTGCGAGGGTAAAGAACATGCACAATTTACTAACCTGATTGCTGCACCCGATGCCAAACAAGATGATGTGGCAAAATCAGTTAACGATATGCTCAAAGCCATTGTAGCTTCGTTATTGATGGAGCAAGTAATGTCGCCTTCGTGGGATTTTAAAACACAAAAAGACCCTTTTGAAAAACCAACAGGAGCACGTGAATTGTTTGTGGAGGGGCTGAAGCCACTATCATCAGCAAAAACCAATATGATTGTTTCGGAACAATTGGACGATTTGAAGGCTACCATTCTTCAAAATAATATGATTGTTCGCGCACTCGATGGAAATACGCCACCCGAAGTTATCAATCAGGTAATTATTCCAAAAATTATACGTGAAAAATATCCCGATTTGTCCGAAATGGAAGTGGAAGAAGTTCGTCAACGAACATTGTTAGACACAATTGTTAAGGGTAATGATATTGTAGAAAGTGAAGGCAACCGCTTTTTGAAGCTACCCAACCGTTTTATTAATATCGACAATCTGAATATAACACTTATTGATAGTATTAATCCATTCCAGCGCGCTTACGAAATTATGTCCAAAAACGTCTCAGCACCTATTCTCAAAATCATTCAAGACACTATTGCCGAGCAAAAATACGATATGACACTTAAAGAGGCGATGATACTTTTTAAAGGACCATTACAAGAATACCTTGTAGCAAATAATAAAATGCTTCCCTCCAAAGATAGTGGTTCGCCTCAGGTGCGCAAATTAGCGCAAGCATTTACCATTATAGCCAACGAAAAACGCAGACATTTGAGTGGTTTAAGTCAGTCGAAACAAAATTGATAACTATGAATTGGAACGAAGATTTAATTGAACTTTTCAACGACCCTATTTTAGCAGATGTAAAACCTTATGCTGAAAGGATAACAAGCGATGATAGATTGGTAGAATCGTTTGTAGAGGTATGCGAATGGGTACTATCCAATGGCTATGAGCCCCGTGAGGAAGGTGCCGATTTTATGGAACGAAAGTATTACCGCCGTTTATTAAGTATAAGAAACGATGAAGAACAAAGCGCATTTCTAAAAAATCACGATACAGCTAACCTTTTAACTAATTGAAAATATGCCAATTGATAAAGAATTAGAAGAACTCTTTAATGACCCATTGTTGGATGATATTGGCCGGGAAGATTTAAGCCTATTCAATGTGCCGGATAGTTTTAAACCAACCGAAAAAGACAAGCCCGATTATGTGGCTCGTCGCGTGCCGTGCGCCAATTTTGCAGATTACGAAGCGGAATTTCAGTTGGTGCAAAAGGAACTTAAAACAGGCAAACGAAGTATTAAAAAGTTCAAAGCAAATGCACTCAAGGCCGGTAATTATTATATTATTGGTGGGGTTATCCTGTTGCTGGACTATATTGATGATTTAGTTGAAAAAACCAAACGGAAAAAGAAAGATGCCCGAACCCGATGCATTTACGAAAATGGTACTGAATCGGATATATTTCTGGATACATTAAGGCGTTCGCTAACCGCTGAAGGCTATTTTGTAACTGAAAGCAGCGACACCAACGAAACAGTTTTTGACACCAAATTTGATGTAACTGTTGACGATAAACAAGATGGTTGGATATATGTTTTGCGCTCATTGTCGCCAAACCCACAAATTAGCAATCAAAAAGACTTATATAAAATTGGATATACTATTACCCCGATTGAAAAACGAATAGCTAACGCGGCTAATGAATCGACATACTTGATGGACAAAGTGGAAATTGTAGCCATCTGGAAAACTTACAATATGAACACACAAAAGCTGGAGGCCCTCATTCATTCGTTTTTTAGTGCTGTTCAGTTCCGAATGCAATTAGTTGATGCCGCAGGTTCCCGATTTACGGCTCTCGAATGGTATGTGGTTCCCCTTGGCATTGTCGAAAACGTAATAAATAGAATAATCGATGGCAGTATTATTCATTACCGCTACAATCCGGCGTTAATCAGTCTCGAACAATTACCCGAAAAGGAGCAAGAAGATTCAAAACGAAGTTATGATACCAAAGGTTTGAAAGTATTGACACTCATTATCAAACAAATGTGGTTAGACGAAATACTTGCCGGTCGTAAAACCGTTGAGTACCGTCAGCTAAAACAAACACAATTAGGCAAATATACATGGGTTAGCAACGAAGATGGGAAACGTTATCTTACCAAATACGACCTTATACGTTTTTATGTTGGCTACAACAAAGACCGCCAAACTGCCTTAGTAGAAATAATCGATACAACTTATGATACAGAAAATCAATTGGTGGAATATCATTTGGGGAGGGTGTTGGAGAGGTAATGAGGAGCATTTTACCTCAGAGCACAAAATTGAAAAAATGGTTTTAAAACTTTACGATTTAGCGTATGCCGAAATGTTGGTGGTATGTCCAGATTTTTGGCTTAGCGAGGAGAGATATGGGGAAGTAGAAATGTAAATAATTCAAAGTTTGCGAAAAAATCAAATAAAAACACATAAGGTTTTAGACTGTTGCCAAAAGAATAAATATAATCAAATAACTTTAAAAGTATTATGGAAGAAATAGACGATATTGCTAAGAAAATAGAACGCCACCGAAATTTAGAAATTATCATTAGTGCCAACAATAGTGCTATTGGTCGTTCCTATGTGAGTTATAACAATGTAATGGAGCAGTTTTGGCTTTTAAATTCTGAAAATTTAGGTAGTGGCACACCAATTAGAGACATCAACAATAGCATTATAGGCAGACAATCAGGATCTGTTTCAACATATACAGGTGATGGTAAAACTATTTACAAAAATTTAAAGATTGGTGAGATTCTTATCGAAAATCATGAGGGTGTACATCAACTTAATACGAGAAATGGAATAATTGATTTGGAAATTTTTAACAGGGCAACTTATAAACCGAGTAATGTTGAAGGAGAATATGCTACTGATATTATAATACGACGTGCAAATGATATAAAAATAAACTCATATCGTGTACTTTCTGAAATATTAAAGCGTCAAAAAGATATTGACGAATCAAAAGCGCAATTGGAAAGTGCAACGGAAGAAGAAGCAAAATTATTAATCACTCAAATTGCTAAAAAAGAAGAAGAAAAAAGGAATTTTATAAACCAAGCACAAACATTTATTCGCAAATATGCAGAACTACGTTACCAGCCAATTCTTGATCCACTTCAAGAAGCAATTAAGAGGTCAAAAATTTATAATGGAGTTTTAATTATAAATGGTGGTCCAGGTACAGGTAAGACAACCTCTTTAATTCAAAGAATAAAGTTTCTAATTTCAACGTCAATTGAAGAATATAAGCAACTTACTCGTAGTCAGAAAGAAATTTTATACAATCAAAAAACAAGTTGGATATTCTACTCACCAAATGAATTATTAGCATTGTTTCTTCGTAATAGTATGAAGTTGGAAGAACTTACTGCTGACTCAGATAGAGTCAAGGTGTGGTCATCTCACAAAAATGAACTTATTAAAACTTATCGTTTCGTTTCTGAGACGAAAAGACCATTTCTAATTTACAACAAATCGAATGGTGTAAATCTATTTTCAAATAGTTCAACTAAGGTCGTAAAAATAATCAAAGATCTTGACAAGTTTTACCTGAGTTTTCAAAAAGACAAACTCAATAAAGTTTCTGAGATTGATGTGTCTACTTTTGCTTGGAAAATAGTTGGAAAATCAATTCAAGATTATATCAAAGGCAAAGGTGATATAAAGAACATTGAAGATTTGATACGTCTTTATATCAATTTGACCAAAATTTTCAAAGAAGAAACAGAAGCTATAGCCGAAGAATATACAACGCTTATAAAAACAGTTTCATCCCGAATTCAAGTGATAATTTTAAAAGACACAGAGAGAACTGACACCTTGTCGGTACTTTTAAAACAGTGGAAATCGGAGGCACAAGATAATGATGATGATGACGATGATGATGATATTGAAATTGATCAAGACGATTTTGATGAAAAAGAAGACCTTAGTACATTTGATTTTCAAGGAGAATTATTTACAAAACTTAAATCAATTTGTAGAAAACAAGCGCTTAGCAAATATGACAAAAATACTAAGTTAAGTAAACGAGACAAAGAATTAATACTTCTAATTCCAGAAGTGTCAGATCAATTAGAATACAATTTGCTAGGCCAAACCGCATTTTTTAAAAAATTCTTTGAAAGAATAACCAAGGGAATTTCAGTAAATATTTTACGTGAAATTCCAATGATTTATAAGAAATATAGAAGGCAACAACTCAACTTAAAATCAAGGAATTGGAAATTGAAAATGTTGGAAGATCTTGTTAAGAAGGATAAAAACAGTCGTATTCATTCGGATGAACAGGCTTTGCTACTTTCATTTGTAAATAAAGTTGCTTTAAAAATATATAAGACATCACAAGTTGAATATAAAAGTATAAATCATTCTTACTTAAAAGGATTTAAAGAAAATTGTAAACCTGTTATAGCTATTGATGAAGCAACTGATTTTTCAATTATTGATTTAATTGCAATCAACAGTTTTGGTCATCCGGAACTCTCTATAGTACTACCCATTTGTAAGACCATTAATATCAAAAGTTAAGCTAATTTGTTGTTATTAATTTAACTGTTTATTATTCTTAATTTTTTGAATTTGTAAACCTTTCTTATATGAAGTAAATGAATATCGCAAGCTTTTTTTGAAAAATACTACCCGTAGGGTGGAGATTTTTTAAAAAACCCGCAGGGCTTGAGCTTGCGTTTTCATTTACGAAATATATCTTTGTTTACAAATTGAAAAAGTTAAGCACAGGGCTTTAAATAAATACTTTCAGGTGTTTGCCTGTCAATACCTTGGTGCGTTTTAATTGTATTGTAATACTTCATAAACCAATTAATGCCCTTGTATAGTTCCAACCCGTTTTCACATGGGTTTAAATAGACATAATCGCGTTTAATTGTCCTCCAAAAACGCTCAATATAAATATTGTCAATGGCTCTTCTTTTACCATCCATGCTTATTCGAATCGAATGTTTATTTAAAGTTTCTATCCACAAAGGACATGTAAACTGGCTTCCTTGATCCGAATTAACTATTTGAGGCTTACCATACTTAACTATCGCATTTTCGAGTACTTCTTTTACATTTTCAGCCTGCAAGGTATTGTGTAAGCCCCAGCCTACTATATACCTGCTATGCACATCTATTATTGCTGTTAAATACATAAATCCCTTTCGCATAGCAATATAGGTGATGTCAATAGCCCAGACTTGATTGGGACGTTCAATACACAAACCGCGTAAAAGATAGGGATGAATGTATGCTGCCTGGCCTAATTTACTTAGGTTTTTTTGTGGGTAATTGGCCACAATACGCATTACGCGCATCAAACGCCTTACACGCTTATGGTTGACCAAAAAACCCATGCTAAACAAATAGTCCTGCAATTGCAATACCCCGTGCGTTGGGTGCTCTAAATGCTCTTTATCCAACAACTCCATGATGGATAGATTTTCGGTTGATTCTTCTTTAGGGCTGTAATAAATGCCTGAACGGTTCACACCCAGAAGCTCACATTGTCTGCGAACGCTTATCTGTTCATTGTCAGATATTAACGCTCTAAGTTCCATTAAAGACCGAGTTGTTTGTGCTTTTTTTTTAACCAGTCACGTTCCATCTCTAATTGCCCAATTTTGGCAAAAAGGGAGGTTCGTTCTACTTCAAAATTAATCTTATTCTTGTCCACAGCACTGCTAAAGACCTCTGAAGATCGTTCTAAAAACTCCTTTTTCCAATTCGAAATCATAGTTGGATGCACATCATAGCGCAAACTAATTTCTGATAAACTCTCGCGCTCTCTAATTGCTGCAAGAGATACTTCGGCTTTAAATGCCGCTGTGTACTTTTTTCTTGTCTGTTTCATGACCACAAATTTAATCATTTTTTTTTAGCTTAACTAATGGTCCTAATATTGGGGAGTATTATAGTGGGAGGCGCTTGGATTGACGATTATACAGGCGCTATGACCGCTGGTGTAGGTTATGTGGCTATTTCATCGGCAGGAAGTGCAACTAAT
>JAIFKX010000047.1:0-2501 GCA_020049335.1 Paludibacter sp.
GAATTGTTGCAACTACGTGTAAATAATCTTATTAGCATTCGTCGTCGCATCCGTAATTCATTCAACAAAAATAGTGTTTACGCCAACATTAACACGGAACTTCCATCGGCCGAAGATAAATTTATTTCCAAGGTTTTCGATTATATCAAAAAGAATATTGATAATCCCGATTTGCGCATCGATTCGTTCAGTCAGGATGTGGGCATGAGTCGCGTACAATTTTACCGAAAAATAAAATCGATAACCGGCAAAACACCAAGTTCGCTCATTCTTGAAATCAGAATGCACGCAGCTTCGGATTTAATTAAAAAAACCGATTTGAATATCAACGAGATAGCATATCAAGTTGGGTTCAATGACTCTTCGTATTTTGGCAAATGTTTCAAAACCTATTACGGTGTTACTCCGGGCGAATACAAATAATTAAGAATAATTTTAGAATAAAGAAACATAAACACATAAAAACATGAAAGTATATAAATTTGGCGGCGCATCAGTAAAATCAGCCGAAGGAATCCGAAATATTCTGCGAATTGTTTCGGGAGTAGAAGACAATTTATTTGTAGTAGTATCGGCTATGGGTAAAACTACAAATGCCATGGAAGTGGTTTTGGAGCACTTCATGAAAACTGACAAAGCTGAAGCTTTAATTAAACTGCAGGAGGTAGAACTGTATCACGAGGATATAATACGTGAACTGTTTCTAAAACCTGAAAATGGATTGAATGCAGTAAAACCACTTTTCCACGAATTAACAACTTATATAAATTACGGATTAGCAGACGATTACGATCGTTGTTACGATTTTTTAGTATCTTATGGCGAAGTCATATCCACCAGTATAGTTTCGGCATTTTTAGTAGAATCGAACATAGAAAATAGGTGGCTCGACATGCGAAAATTATTGGTTACTGACAGTAATTTTCGCGAAGCCAATGTACGAATGGACGAATCGAGCTTTCGACTTAAAGCAGCTGCTAATTTTGATGGCAATCGTATTTATATAGGCCAGGGGTTTATAGGTTCGAACATCAATGGGGACCCAACAACGCTTGGCCGAGAGGGTTCGGATTACACAGCGGCTGTGGTGGGAAACTTACTCGATGCCGATAGCGTTTCGATTTGGAAAGATGTACCCGGGATACTCAATGCTGACCCTCGCATTTTTGAAAACACAATTCTCATCCCAGAACTTACCTATTTAGATGCTGTAGAATTAGCTTTTAGTGGAGCTCAAATCATTCATCCAAAAACAATTAAGCCACTCGAAAACAAGGGAATACCACTTTATGTTCGCCCTTTTGGAAGTCCATCCGAAGCTGGTTCGGTTATAAAAGCTACTACAGCAAACCCCATTGATATACCCGTACTTATTTTACGTAAAAACTTAGTGTTAATAACAATACGTCCACGTGATTTTTCGTTCGTACTCGAAGATAGTTTGTCTAAAGCATTTGCAGTTTTCAACAAACATCGTTTAAAAATTTCGTTAATACAAAGCTCTGCAATCAGCATTTCGGTGTGTGTAGACAATTCGCGTTACTTAAAAGCTGCCCTCGACGAGCTTTCCAGTGATTTTCGCGTTTCGTACAATACCGACCTCGAATTACTCACCATCCGAGGCACAAACGATCGAATTATTTCCGAAACAACATCCGATAGAACTATCATGCTTTCGCAAAGAACAAGAAGAATAGCACGATTTTTATTAAAAATGGAAAATTAGAAAAAAAATTACAACTCGTTTTTAAATAAAAAAATGTAACTTTGCATTTCTAATAAAACAAACAATTTAAACAGATTGAAAATATAATGGAAGAACAAGAAAACCAATTAAATATTGAATTATCGGCAGAAATTGCCGAAGGTGTATATTCGAATTTAGCAATCATTTCGCATTCAACATCCGAATTTGTAGTCGATTTTATTCGCATAATGCCTGGCACTCCAAAAGCCAATGTTAAATCGCGAATTATTCTCACACCCGAACATGCTAAACGTTTGATGTTTGCTTTGCAAGATAATATTTCGAAATACGAAGCCCAAAGTGGCAAAATAAAAATTGCCGACAATCCATTTATTCCACCAATGCCTATGGGTTTTGGCGGTGGAGAAGCCTAAAAGAATTTACTATTCATTTATTTACTATTTACAATTTTATGTTGAAAAAGATTTTTTTTACGCTTCTTTTTGCAATTGGATTTTTCACGGGACAATCACAAATTAAACCGGGCGAACAATTAGTCTTTGCCGGCTCGTACGAAATGAGGGGTTTAATGACAAATATTGCACAAGTAACAATGAAAACAGCTACGATGCAAACTTCAAAAAGCAGTTATTTGCATTTGAGTTTGGAAATGGCTACTTTCAGCAAATGGGATGGTTATTTTAAAATACGCGATATTTACGAATCGTTTGTTGCCCCAACAACATTAAAACCAGCACTCTACAAACGAAATATTTACGAGGGCGGTTATACCAAAACAGAGAAATATACATTT
>JAIFKX010000047.1:2510-30198 GCA_020049335.1 Paludibacter sp.
AGACCCGAAACGCAAAGTTCATTTAAAATTTCGCCGGCAGGCATAGATGTGGTAACGCTTATTTACAAGCTGCGTACAACAAATTTTGCTGCAATGAAAACAGGACAATCAATAAATTTCACCCTTGTATTTGACCAACAGCAATACCCAGTTTCGGTAAAATACCTTGGAAAAGAAACAGTTACAGCTGGTAATTTAGGCAAAAAAGAATGCTACAAATTAGCAATTATGGCTAATACAAATAAACTCAAAGGAAAAGACAAAAACCTTGTTTACTTAACAGCTGACGCAAAAAAAATTCCTACACTTATCAAATTTAGCATTCCTGTTGGTGTTGGTCAATTATCGTTGACATCAGCTTCGGGGATTTAAGTTTGCTGCGCGTTATTTGCTTCGCGTTATTGGTGGTTATTTGCTTCGCGTTATTAAATGGTTATTTGCTGCGCGTTATTAAATAGTTATTTGCTGCGCGTTATTAAATGGTTATTTGCTTTGCGTTATTAAATGGTTATTTGCTGCGCGTTATTGGTGGTTATTTGCTTCGCGTTATTAAATGGTTATTTGCTGCGCGTTATTAAATGGTTATTTGCTTTGCGTTATTAATTGTTATTAGTTTCGCGTTAATTAGTAGTTTTTTGACTTTTGACTTTTGACTTTCCATCGACTGCTGTCTGTCGTCTGTCGTCTGTCGTCCGTAGTCTATTGTCAATATTCTTATTTTTTTTAATATTTAATTTCTAACTTTATGAATCGTTTATTTTTAATTTTATCAATTATATTTGCTGCTTTGGGGCTTGCATTCACCATTTTACCTATGGGAACGATTGCTTTAATTCCCTTAGCTTTAGCATTAATATTTGCCTTTATCGCTTTATTGCGTCAGCGCGAAAAACTTTTCCCCAAAATTCTTCTCCTTATCGTTTTTCTTAATTTATTAACGGTAATAGGTAAAGAAGTTTTTGTAAAAGATGTGGTCGATACCGATAAGCAGTTTGAATCGGTTAAAGAACAATCGGAACAAGAAGCACAAAAGGACCTCGAAGATTTGGAAAATCTACAATAATACACAATCAAACAATTTTTACAATATGCTCACAACTAACGACTTGCAATTAATCTCCGGAAAAGGAATTTCCGAAATTCAAATTCAGCAACAACTAAATAGTTTCGAAACTGGATTTCCATATTTGAAAATCATAAGTCCCGCTTCACCCGAGAATGGAATTATAATTGTGGAACACGACAAAATGATACATTTGTTAGACAAATGGGACAATTATTTAAAAGGAAATGCCTCAATTTTAAAATTTGTACCTGCTTCGGGCGCTGCCAGTCGCATGTTTAAAGATTTATTCGAATACATTGATGCTGCATATAGTGTACCTACAAAAGCTGCTGAAATTAAATTTTTCAAAGATTGCAAAAAATTTGCATTTTACGAAGAATTGAATAAAGTTTGTATTGCAAATAATGGCAAAAGCATCGACGAACTTATTGTTGAAGGCAAAACCAAAACGATAGTTGAAAATTTACTGAACGCTAATGGATTAAATTACGGTGCATTACCTAAAGGTTTACTCCTTTTCCATTCCTATCCCGAATCAAAACGGACTTCGCTTCAAGAACATTTGGTAGAAGGTGCTATGTACGCTTCGAATGTTTCAAATCAAGTAAATATTCATTTTACAGTATCGACAGAGCATCGCCAATTGTTTGAAAATCATGTATCAGAATCAGTAGTTGCATTCGAGAAATCGCTGGGCAAAAAATTCAATATCGGGTTTTCGGAACAAAAACCATCAACGGATACAATTGCAGCCGATGAAAATAACCAACCATTCCGCGAAAATGACAAACTAATTTTTCGCCCTGGAGGTCATGGTGCGCTTATCGAAAACCTGAATGACTTGAATGCAGATATTATTTTTGTAAAAAACATTGACAATGTAGTACCTGATTCACTTAAAAATCAGACAGTTATTTTCAAAAAAGTAATAGCTGGCATGTTGATTCATCTCCAATTAAAATCGTTCGAATACGTGCGAAAACTCAAGAACGAGATTATTAGCGACGCCATGCTAAAAGAAATTATTCATTTCAGCGAAAAAGAATTGAATAATTACAATCCAGATTTAAAAAATCTAAGTGCTGAAGATTGTAAATCCTACCTCCTATCAAAACTCAACCGACCAATACGTGTTTGTGGAATGGTAAAAAATACTGGCGAACCTGGAGGTGGTCCTTTTCTCACTGTTAATCAAGATGGTACCATCTCCACGCAAATACTCGAAAGTTCACAAATTGATGTATCTAATCCCGAAGAAAATGCTAAGATGCTGCAATCAACTCACTTCAATCCGGTAGATTTGGTTTGTGGAGTAAAGAATTACAAAGGGGAGAAATTCAATTTGCTGAATTATGTAGATAAGAAAACTGGTTTTATTTCGCTAAAATCAAAAAACGGTAAGGAGCTTAAAGCCTTAGAATTACCTGGACTTTGGAATGGGGCAATGAGCGATTGGAATACTGTATTTGTAGAAGTCCCGATCGAAACTTTTAATCCAGTGAAAACGGTAAACGATCTGCTACGTACAGAGCATCAATAAAGTTTAAATAAAAAAGTATTCAATAAAACAGCAAAAGGCACGGAATTTAGGTTTCCTCTATTCCGTGCCTTTTGCTACGACCAAAACTGCGGTACGAGTCGTGTTCTATTTCCAAATCTGGCTCTACCAAGGTGGTGTTGTGTAATGGCACAAACTGAATGTATTTAATGCTCAGCCCACGCCCTAACCATTGCTGCTCGTAATAGGTTTTTATTGCCAAAATAGGACTTACATAATTGGAGGCATACAGATTATCGGTGGAAACATTTACCTGAAAATGATTCAACTTTACCATTTCGCAGGTGTATGTAAACATAAAATTGCTATCCGTTTTGAGGTGAATTATTCCGTCAGGTTGCAAAAATTGCAAATACGAACGGATAAAATTTGTGGCCGTGAGTCGTTTAGTTGTTTTTTTCATTTGTGGATCTGGAAAAGTGAGCCAAATTTCGGCCACTTCGCCTTCAGCAAAGCAATGCTGAATCATTTCGATGTCGGTGCGCAAAAATGCTACATTCCTAAGCCCCTTTTCGTGCGAGTCTTTCGCACCAGTCCACATACGAGCGCCTTTAATATCAACACCTACAAAGTTTTTATCGGGAAAAAGTTGTGCCAAACCAACCGTATATTCTCCTTTTCCACATCCCAATTCGAGTACAATGGGGTTTTTGTTTCCAAAAAAACGTTCGTTCCATTGTCCCCTCATTTCCAGCTTATTGCCTTCGCGTAACACATGCGACGAAATTTGAAACACATGTTCAAACTGCTCCATATCGGCAAATTTCGACAATTTATTCTTTCCCATCCTTAGTTCCCCTTTTCCACTTTTATGCCCACATCATTTATACCTACAAGTAGCGAATCGCGCATTCCATGCTGTATTTCGAAGCGGTAAACACCATTTTTTGGGAATTTAAAATTCTGTCGGTAAAGCACAGGCATATTAAATGCCGAGCCTACACCATTCCCCAACCATTTACCAAACTCATCGGCTAAATAAAATTCAATGGTATCGTTAGTAATCACACTATCTGGTGAAGTTTGACGAATAAAAAGCCACAAATTCTGATAAGGATATTCGCCTCTATTCCGGGTATTTACATACATATTGTAAGGCTGAGCTGCATTATCAATTGCAAACTCAAACTTACATACACTATCCTTATTCCAACCATTTTCGCTTATCGTCTGGTACTTGAAATAAACTTCATTGGACGTACACGATGCAAAAAGTAGACATCCTAAAAAAAATTTAGTTAGCTTTGGGAGCATTAGGGTCATTGCGCTTAATCAATTTTGGGGCGTTAGTTCTTGGTTTCTCGTTTTGTACTGGTCTTGCAACTCCCGAAGTTTGATTCGTACGATTGCCATTTTTATTCTGACTGCGTTTAGTTGAATCGAAACGAGTCAAGCTGTCCTGACCAACCACATTGGTATAATCAACCGGCACAGGCTTATTTCCATCAGGCTTCACATCCAAAACATCAGGTCGTTGACCCATTTTATTGAGTGCCATCACCGTTTTTGCCCGTTCTACGTCGATTGTAACCAAGTTTGCACCAAATTCTTTCGATGTTGAGTAAGTTATAAGTCCTTTGAATACATCGGTTTTAAAATGATAATAGGTACTATCAGTTGTTTCGAGCGACATTTCGCGCGATGGAAAATCTTTTTGTGCATCAACATAAGTATCTACCTCAAAATTCATACAACATTTAAGTTTTCCACACTGTCCGGCTAATTTCTGTGGATTAAGCGAAATATCTTGTACACGTGCCGCCGTTGTGGAAACAGAATTGAAATTTGTCATCCAGCCCGAGCAACATAATTCGCGTCCACAAGGGCCTATACCTCCAATTCTACCTGCTTCTTGGCGAGCTCCAATTTGCTTCATTTCAATTCGTATGCGAAAAGTTTCTGCAAAAACTTTTATCAGCTGACGAAAATCAACACGCTCGTCGGCAATATAATAAAATATGGCTTTGTTACCGTCGCCTTGAAATTCGACATCACCAATTTTCATGTTTAACTTTAAACTGTCGGCAATCTGTCGGGCTTTAATCATGGTTTGCTGTTCACGCGCTTTCGATTCGTTGAATTTTTCGATATCCACTTCACGCGCTTTGCGATACACGCGACGAATTTCGTAACGTTCGGGGTCGATGTTATTTTTGTTCATTTGCAACAAAACCAATCTTCCGACCAAGGTAACTTCGCCAATATCGTGTCCTGGTGAAGACTCTACGGCAACAATATCACCCTTTTCGAGTGGTATTTTTGTACTATTTAGAAAAAATCCTTTCCGAGTATTTTTAAATTGAACTTCAACAAAATCGGTATCTGTCATGGTTTCGGGTAAATCGCTCAACCAATCGTAAACACCCAATTTTTTATTCGACTTGCAATCGCAGCCTTTTTTTGTAACGCAGCAACCGCCGCTATTTAGAGTAATATCCATTTATTTTAAATTAGAAGTTAGAATATAAGTCGAAAGTCAAGAGTCGAAAGTCAAAAGTCTTTAGTGAATAGTCTTTAGACTTTAGACCACAGACCAGACCTCTTTCTATCTTTTCAACAACATTATAATTTTTAGAACCAAATCGAAAAATACCATTTTGGCATTTACATTTCGTTCAATATGTCGTTCGGCAAGCTCAAATTCTTTCATTATATCTTCCACATTTCGCTCGTTTATAAAAGGCGAAAACTTTTGTGAGAAATCAAATTCATAGCTTGAAAAATAATTTAAGTCTTTGTTTTTTAGGTTTAAAATAAAATTTTCTCGCGTTAAATGCTGGGCGTAAGTCAAAAACTTTTTCTGTTTTTCGCGCCCCACAGTAGCTGCAGCCATGTCGTCGGACCATTTACGAAGCGTTTTGAGCGAGGCATGATCTTTTTTATTTCCAACCATCCAAGCCAAACGCATAATGACTACAAAACGCTCAAAATTCACCTTATTTTCATCATCCTCATTGAATATCGACATGGCAGCCAAATAGCTCCCATTGGCAATGCGAGCCACATTGAGCGCATCGTGTTGCGTAATTTCAAGATCACGATTTCGAAGCAAAGCCACTACTAAATCTTCGTCTTTAAGCTTCGGAACAATAATCTGTTGCGTACGCGAAAGTATGGTGGTAAGTAATTCGTCGGGAGAATTCGAAACCATCAGAAAAACTGTTTTTTCGGGTGGCTCTTCCAATATCTTTAGCAACTTATTGGCACATTCTCCATTCATTTTTTCGGGCAACCAGATAATCATTACCTTGTATTCCGACTCGTAAGTTTTGAGGCTCAGTTTACGAATTATTTCCTGACTTTCGTTGGAATAAATCATGCCTTGTTTAGCATCTCCGCTAATCTCAGCATACCATTCGTTGACACTAAAATATGGACTTTGAATTATTTTTGCTCGAAAAGGAACTATAAAATCATCGCAAACTGTACTTGTTTTACCCGTAGGGCGAATGATTGGAAAAACAAAATGCAAATCGGGGTGTGCTAACTTTTTAAACTTCACACACGACGGACAAACTCCACACGAATCGGTTTCGCTTTTGTTTTCGCAGCATATATATTGGGCGTAAGCAATAGCCAAAGCCAACTTTCCTATACCTTCGGGGCCACGCAACAGCTGGGCATGTGGTATACGCTGCTCCTGTACAGAGCGAATAAAGCGTTCCTTAATTTCGTGTTGACCAATGATTTCCGAAAATAACATCTGTATTCGTTTTCCTTATTATTTTAATTTGCAAATATATAAAAAAAAGAAGACGTATGAAAATGGACTTTTTTTGAATAATAATTTCATAAATAGATATTATTTCCTAACTTTGTATATCGAAATTCGATATTTTTTAGATAATAAACAAGAAAAACAGAATTTAATTTTATAATAATGAAGAGATTAGCAATTGTACTGCTTATAGCAGTTTACTTCTTTGCCGCCAAAGCCGACGAAGGAATGTGGATGTTACCGCTTATCGAAAAGCTAAATATACAGAAAATTAACGGAATGGGTTGTACCTTAACAGCCGAAGAAATTTATAGCGATAAAAATATTAGTCTCAAGGATGCCGTTATTGTTTTTGGAAACGGCTGTACAGGTGTTGTGGTTTCGAATCAAGGGTTGGTTTTCACAAACCACCATTGCGGCTTTGGAGCTATTCAGCAACATAGCACCGTGGAGCACAATTACCTGAAAGATGGATTTACAGCCGAAAAAATGGAAGATGAAATACCTACTCCTGGACTTACAGTGCGGTTTTTGGTAAGCATTACCGACATTACCGAACGGGTAAAATTGCAACTTCCCGATTCGCTTTCGGGCACTAAACGTTCCGAAATGCAGGATACGATTTTATCAAGCATAAAAAAAGAATTTGAAAAGGACAGCCTTTACAATGATAAAAGCTTTAAAATTTCACCCAAATCATTTTATTCCGATAATGAATTTTATGTATTTGTATACCAAGAATTTAGCGATATTCGATTTACTTACGCTCCACCTTCGTCGATAGGTAAATTTGGTGGCGACACCGACAATTGGATGTGGCCTCGACATACGGGCGATTTCTCGGTTTTCAGAGTGTATAGCGATGCAAACGGCAAACCAGCTGAATATGCCAAAGAAAATGTGCCCTACACGCCAAAACGTTTTGCGGCTATATCGAACAAAGGATATGCAACTGACGATTACAGCATGATTATGGGAAATCCTGGCACAACTACGCGCTACCTATCGTCGTGGGGAATTGTAAACCGCATGAACAATATAAATCAGGCACGTATTGATGTTCGCGGCGCCAAACAAGATGTCTGGATGAAATATATGCGCGCCAATGAGGCTATCAATATTGCGTATGCCAGCAAATTTGCGCGTAGCTCCAACTATTGGAAAAACAGCATAGGTATGAACAAAGCTATTGCAAAACTGGGTATTGTGGATCGCAAAAAAAGCGAAGAAAAAGCTTTTTCCGAATGGGTAAATAGCAACGAAGCGCGCAAAAAAACCTATGGTAAAGTGCTTGAAAACTTGCAAGCTGGATACGATAAAATTAATCCTTACAGCCGTGCTCTTAACTTTATGCGTGAATCGCTACAAGGTGGTGCCGAAATGCCACGTATTGCTTCGCGTTTGGTAAAACTAACCGAGGGTGAATTCGACAAAGATTCGGTACTCAAAAAATCGGAAGAAATGTACAAAGATTATTATGTAGAGGTTGATAAATCTACATTTCCGGTTATGATAGCCGAATACAAAAAAGCTGTTGCACCTGAATACTTGCCTGCATTTTATGCTGTAATTGACAAAAAATTCAAAGGCAGTGCCGAAAATTACTGCAATTATATTTATTCCAAATCTGCATTTTCAACATTCGAAAAATTTAAAAAGGCATTAAACAAAAAATCTAAAAACCTACTCAACGATCCTGCCTTATTATATTGGCGCGAGCTATCTGTACTTTCGGGAAGTTTACAAAAGGGCGATTACGACGATGCCGTGGCGCAAATAGATGACGCAGAACGTCTTTTCGAAGCTGGCTTGAAAGAAATGGCAAACGAAAAAGGAACAGCGCGCTACCCAGATGCCAATTTTACGATGCGACTTACTTACGGAAATATCAAGGGCTACAAACCTGCCGATGCTGTAACTTACAATTATTATACAACTACTGATGGCATTTTCGAAAAAGAAATTCCGAACGATTACGAATTTGATGTACCTCAAAAATTAAAATCAGCTATTGAGTCAAAAGATTTTGGAAATTACATAGATACCAAAACGGGTAAAATGCATGTGGCATTTTTGAGTACAAACGACATTACGGGAGGCAATTCGGGCAGCCCCATTTTCAACGCAAAGGGCGAATTAATAGGCTTAGCTTTTGATGGCAACTGGGAAGCTATGAGTGGTGATATTGTGTTCGAACCCGAATTGCAACGCACCATCAATGTAGATATTCGCTATGTATTATTCGTAATGGACAAAGTAGGTGGTGCTCAACGACTTATAAATGAACTTCTTATAAAATAAAAATAAAACAAACATAAAATCATGAAACGTCTCAAGACTTTAAGTATTGTATTGTTGGTTGTGTATTTTGCGAGCATGTATCAAGGTGCTATTTTACCCTTTATTGAGGGTATAAAATACGGACTTTCGATAGCCAAATATGAAGATGAAGCAAATATAAAAACACAAGAGTTTTTATTGATGGATGTAGAACCCAAAAATGCTGCAAATACAATTCCGAACGAAATAAATCTAAAAAATGGACAAGCTGTGCTTGTTCAGGCAACCAATATCTCGGTCTTGATAAATGATTTAACCGAAAAACCAATTTGGTGGATGGCAATGAATGCATTCTACATGGCGTTGACTATTATCGTGCTCATTTTGGGTATATGGATACCTGTTTTGTTCGTGAAAATTTTTCGTTCGCTCCAACATTCGTGGGAATTTGAGCCTATTAATTTGGCGCGTATCAATAACATTGGCCAACTTTTGATTGCAATAGGAATTTTGGGGTCTATTATTCAGTTAATAAACATTTTATCTGCCGAATATATGGTCACTTTGTCGAATTATCAATTTACTTATTCCAAAGTAATCGATTTCAATGCTATCATTATGGGCGTTGTAATACTGATAATGAATGAAGTTATGCGCATAGCTATTGAGTTGAAAGAAGAACAAGATTTAACAATTTAAGAAAAATAAAAGATGCCTATAATTGTAAATTTGGATGTAATGATGGCTCGTCGAAAAATTTCGCTCAACGAACTTTCCGAAAGGGTAGACATTACGCCAGCAAACCTGTCGATTTTGAAAACTGGAAAGGCAAAAGCTATTCGATTCAGCACATTGGAGGCTATTTGCAAAACGTTGAAGTGCCAACCTGCCGACATACTTGAATACACTGACGAAGCGTAAAAAAAACGTATTAAAACACAATTACGATAATAAAGCTTTTGTAAGTTTTGCTATAATAATAAAAGGAGAAGTAGCCTAAACAGCTACTTCTCCTTTTATATGTGGGTGTGGATTGTAATTTATCAACTCGAAATCGGAAATTTTAAAATCGAAAATACTTTTTACGTCGGGATTAATTTTCATTTGCGGTAGCGGTCGAAGTTCGCGCGACAATTGCAATTCTACTTGTTCGAAATGATTTACATAAATGTGTGCATCGCCCAAGGTATGTACAAAATCACCTGCCTTAAGTCCTGTAACCTGTGCCATCATTTGCAATAACAAAGCATACGATGCAATATTAAATGGCACTCCCAAAAAAATATCGGCACTTCGTTGATATAACTGCAAACTCAACTTGCCATCGGCTACATAAAACTGAAAAAACGCATGGCAAGGTGGCAATTTCATATTGGGTATATCGGCCACATTCCAAGCACTTACAATAATCCGACGCGAATCGGGATTGCTTTTAATTGTATTTACCACTTCCGTAATCTGATCGATATGGCCACCATTATAATCGGGCCACGAACGCCATTGGTAGCCGTAAATATGTCCTAAATCGCCTGTTTCTTTATCTGCCCATTCGTTCCAAATACGCACGCCATTATCCTGTAAATACTTTACGTTGGTGTCGCCATTCAAAAACCACAACAATTCGTGAATGATAGATTTTAAATGTAGTTTTTTTGTTGTCAAACACGGAAAACCATCTTCCATATTAAAACGCATTTGATGCCCAAACACACTCACAGTGCCTGTTCCCGTGCGATCATCCTTGCGAACACCTTCGTTCATAACGCGTTGTAGTAAATCGTGATACTGTTTCATAACCCCTAACCCCTAAAGGGGGAAAATTTATTTGTAAGTTGTTTTAACTACTCTGAATTCCGTACGGCGATTGATTTGATTTGCCTGTTCTTGCTGAGCTGGTGATAATTTCAAAATATATTCTTCGGTCAACACATCATTTTCTTTCAGAAAATCATATTTCCCGGCAGTAGATGCATCCACAACAAAAGGTTTCTCTTCGCCCGAACCAATTGATGTTAAGCGATTTTGAGCAATTCCTGCTCGTATTAAATAATCTACTACCGATTGCGCACGTTTTGCCGATAAGTCGCGGTTCGATTCATTGTTTCCCACAAAGTCGGTGTGTGCACTTATCTCGATAGTTATATTCGGATTGTCGTTAAGAATTTTTACCAAAGCTTGCAAGCCCGATTCCGAAGCCGGCGTCAACTCCCATTTTCCAAACTCATAAAAGATATTCTCCAATTGTATTGGTTTATAAATGGTTGTAAGTACAAAATTTTGCGAAAACACTTTACTTTGTTTTGCACCAACGGTAGATATGCGTCCGCTTTTATTCAAATAGCCACGCGACGAAGCCATCAGCACACATTCCATATCTTTATCTATGCGAATGCGATACGTACCATCCTTTTTTGTTTGCACCCGTGTGTTTAATCCCGTATTGCTCACTAATCGCACCAAAGCATCGGCCACAGGCGTTTGCTTTTCGTCGGTTACTTTTCCTTCGAGCACATATTCGAAAACAGGCAATTCGAAACTATAAATCATATCGTAGCCACGAGCCTCGTTGCGGTTCGAAGTAAAAAATCCCTTTTCGGTTTTACCTTCGAAAGTTATTCCAAAGTCATCAAAATTGGAGTTAATAGGCATTCCCATATTTTCAACTATCCAACCGCCACTTTTCAATTGCGTAGCTTTAAATATATCCAGTCCGCCTAAACCAGGCAAGCCATTGGATGCAAAATACAGCGAACCATCATGCCGAAAAGAGGGAAACATTTCGTCGCCTTCGGTATTAAATTCTTTTCCTAAATTATGAATTTCTTTAAACTCACCACCAACAGATTTTGCCTCCCACAAGTCCTTCCCTCCTACTCCATTTTTAGCATCGCTAACAAAAATCAAAGTCATTCCGTCGGGCGAAATGGCTGGATGAGCCACCGAAATAGTACTATCTTTAAACAGCGACACTTTTTTAGCTACACTCCAACTGCCACCAGCCCTATTCGAAACAAAAATTTCGGTTCCCGAGTCGGAATTTGCTTGCTGCCTCGAGCGGGTAAAATACATTGTATTTCCGTCGCTGGTAAACGAGGTAACACCATCTTCGGTAATTACCGTTTTATCTTCAGAGGCAAGAGGTTCAGGTTTTTCCCATTTTCCAGATGCATTTTTTCGAGCCGAATAAATAGCGCTAACAGACAAACCTGTAATACCTGTATTTTTGCGCTGAGTTTTTTTGTTCGTCGAACGGTCGGATGTAAAAAAAATCGCATCGCCATCCATATTTTGGAAGGATGGACTAAAACTGTGGCTTCGCCGAAAATTAAAGCTATCGAACAATTTAATTTTGTAAGCCGTAGGTTGCTTTTTGAAAGTATCGGCAATCTTAACTACATTCAATCCATTGTTAGCTATGCTATTACTACTATCTTTTTTCAAAAAAATAGCATAATTTTTCTCTGCTTCTTTGTATTTTCCATTGCGATGAAGTACTTGTGCATAGCGCAAAAAAACGATAGAATCAGTATAGCCATTGCGCATGGCATTGATATAATTTTGCTCGGCAAGTGAAAAATTTAAAATTCGATAACATTCGGCAATATTATACGAAACACGCGCCCGAACCACTTTATTTTTAGGCGAAATACCTGAATATAAACGCTTATAAAGATCGGCGGCCGCAAAATACTCACCATTATCATACTTTTTATCCGCCTTTTTTAAACGCGCTGCCGTACTACATCCCTGAAGTAGGAATACAACCGATAAAATAAAAAATAGAATTTTTGAATATCTCATAAAAATAAGAAATTAAAACCACAATAAACACATTAGAAAAATAAAAAATATGTTTTATAAAATAAACTATTGTGCCTATTGTGGTTGAAAAATTTACACCAACTCGTGAATCACTAATCCAGAGCGCAATTTTGGTTCGAACCATGTTGTTTTTGGGGGCATAATATTACCCGAGTCGGCAATGTCGATTAATTGCTTCATCGAAACTGGATAAAGAGCCAACGCCAAACGCATTTCGCCACTATCCACTCGCTTTTGCAGCTCTCCCAACCCGCGTATTCCACCCACAAAATCTATGCGCTTATCGCTACGTAAATCTTTAATTCCCAGCACTTCGTCCAAAATTAAATTCGACGAAATAGTAACATCCAACACGCCAATTGGGTCATTATCGTTGTAAGTTCCAACTTTGGCAGTTAGCGAATACCAAACACCCGAAAGGTATAACGCAAAATTGTGCAATTTATTTGGTTTATAAATGTCAGTTCCCATTTTTTCGACTTCAAAATTTGCCGAAAGCTTTTGTAGAAACTCTTCATCGGTTAAATTATTCAAATCCTTAACCACACGGTTATAATCAATTATATTCAACTGATTATCGGGGAAACAAACCGCCATAAAAAAATTGTATTCTTCGTTGCCGGTATGGTTGGGGTTTTGAAGTCGTTTTTCGTTACCAACCAACGCTGCAGCAGCGCTTCGGTGATGCCCATCGGCAATGTATAGTGAAGGAATTTGTGCAAAAAGTTCGGTAATGCGTGCATTGGTTTCGGCATTATCAATTATCCAAAAGTGATGACCGAAGCCATCGCCCGGAGCCACAAAATCGTAAATAGGTTCACCTTTAATCACCTCAGCAACAATAGCATCCAACTCATCCTGATGCGGATAAGCAAAAAATACAGGTTCGATATTGGCATTGTTTACACGCACATGTTTCATACGATCTTCTTCTTTATCGCGGCGTGTAAGTTCGTGTTTTTTAATATTTTCGTTCAAATAATCATCCACATTCGCACAAACAACCAAACCATATTGTGTTTTGCCATTCATGGTTTGCGCATACACGTAGTATTTTTCCGTTTCATCCTGCACCAACCAACCTTCGGACTTGAATTTTGTAAAGTTTTCGAGTGCTTTGTTGTACACTTTTTCGTCGTGTTCGTCTGTACCTTTTTCGAAATCAATCTCGGGTTTAATAATGTGGTACAACGACATTGCGTTGCCTTCCGCCTCAGTACGGGCTTCTTCGGAATTCAACACATCGTAAGGGCGCGAAGCCACTTTTTCAACTAATTCTTTTGGTGGTCGGATACCTTTAAACGGTTTAATAACAGCCATATAATATTGAGTTTTATAGTTTTTTCGAAAGAAGATTGATTATCAAAACAGCATTTTTTTTAAAGGCACAAAGGTACAAAAAAAATAAATGCTATTTTATTAAAACAACGAAAATAAAAAAACAGGTTTACGAGAGCAAACTGCCGTAAACCTGATAAATAAAAAAATGACAAGTAATAAAAATTTATTTACTCCATTTACCGCCCCAAAGATAGAAACCTATGGATATATTTAGATATAAATGAATAAATTTTTATTCATGAGGATATTTTTTAAATATTATTTAAAGCCGTATATCACCAGTGACTAATTCAGTAACATTGATGGTGGGAACTACAAATCCATTGTAATTAGTACCCTCAGTTTTGGAGTGTAGTATTCCTCTCACAGTGCCGACAGTTAACACACAAAAGTGAGTTATTACGTTTTTGGGAACGACAATCTCTTTGCCTTCTACAAAAGTATTCCAATCAGTAGGTTCTATACCAAAAAAACAAGATGCTTCTATCATAATAAAAGGAACCGCTTGTTGCTCAAATTGAATAGAAGTCTTTACACTTATTGCTTGATTTTCTCTATTAGCACCAAACTGTAAACCAATTTTTAGATTTACGTCGTCACCCAATTTAAATGCACTTTCAATAATTGCAAATTGATCAGTATTAATTTTAATCAATGTAAATTTAACGACCTTATTGTCTGCTCCCATTATGCTGCGTATTCAACTGTTGCAAAATTATTAGTATAGGAACCCTTATAAGAAAAGTTTACAAAACTTCTCTCAGTCCAATTAATACTTCCAGTTTCATTTTTGGATTTACCAACTACTTGAATAATTTCTTCACCCAATTTTGCTTGAATTTTCAAGATTGTATCAATATTAAAATTGTGGGTGCCTTTTAGCCATTTGCTGATTTCAGCTTCACTTTTTTCAAGTAGTTTTGCCAAATCCTTTTGTTTCATACCTTTCATTTCCAGAATGTCGAAAATTCTGTTTGAAATGTCAATAGAGAAATCGACACTTTGTTTAATTTCCGGAGTGATAAGCCTTCTGCTTTCCTCCATGATAGAGTTTCTTTTCATAAGTTTGTTGCTATTTCTCGTCGTATATAGATAACGATAAATCACCATTTATGTTTTTGTCTAATATGTAAATTTTAAAGGTTCCTTCTTTTGCTTTAAGCTCAGAATCAATCTTCTGGAGTGTCTGAACACATTTATTCAAATAAATATCTTCATTATATGTGCGTGTTGTTTTTAATCCACCATTACCTAAAATCAGTATTTTTGGAGAGATACATATACAATATAATCTTAAATTTGCAGTATCGAAATGACTCGGTAATTCTACTGTTCTGTCTTTAATTTTCCCTGCATACCTATAATGCCTTTCAAAAACACCATCTTGAGTTATCCGTTCTAAACGATACATTATTGTACCAATATCTTCGGGATGTGATTCACTGAAAGACATAAGAAATTTTTCAAACTCAGTATGAGTATCATTCTCAAATTGAAACGAATAGAAATTAACCTTTTCATATTCTTCCAAAAGTATTAGGGATAATTTTCGTTCTAAATTCACTTTTGAGTTAAGTTTTGCAAATATACAACTTCTTTTTATTTATACAAACAAATCGTCAAATATTTAATCAAAAAAACTTTATTTCTAAACCCTCTTATCTAACATAAAATGAACTTAGATTTATTTTTTCCTCTCCACAATTTTATTTACTCCAAAAACCGCTCGTCATATTCCACGCAATGCTCTGCCAACAAGCTTTTTAGTTCTTCAATAAATGTGTGTTTATGGTGATGCGTCTCCTGATTTTTTACATATTCTATTAAGTTATCTTTGGCTTCCATTGAATAGGTAAAATAGGCGTAGCCATTTTGCCAACCGGCAAAATCAGAAGAAAGCCCTTCCTGTTTGATATAGGCTGAACTTGCTAATTTAATATCTTTTATCAAATTCGATACGGAATTAGTAGGGTGAATATTTACAATAATGTGTATGTGGTCTTCAACTCCTCCAAGTCGATATAAATGACATTTCTTATTTTCCAAAACACCCCACATATACCGAAAAAGCTTATCTCTGTCCGATTTCTCGAGGGTTTTTTCGCGGTACTTTGTACTGAAAACAAGTTGATAAAGTGCGTGTCCGTAAGTGCTCATAAGTTTATAGTTGTTTATCCATAATCTTCACAAAGATTTTTTCTTTCCAGCAAACTGCGAAGCAGTTAAATAAGAATAAACATGTACGAAGTGCATATATGTTCGTAACTCAACCGAACGAAAAAATGTACTACAAACTCTCCAAACTGCGAAGCAGTTAAACCTGCCTGCCGCAGGCAGGTGTGAATAACCATGTGTGAAACGCATGGATGTTCGAACTACACCCCAAGCTACAGAACCCGGAACGGGTTCAATATCACCATCATTTCTCCCCCTCCACTATCTTAATCTCCTCTTCCGTCAAACCATACAACTCATAAACCAATTGGTCGATTTCGGCTTCGAGGGTGGTGGTGGATTTGCTTTCAGTTTTATAGTTGATGATTTTATCAACTATTTCAATAATACTTTTTTCTTCTAAATCTGTTGGTGTAGGTATTGGTATTTGTTCCAGAAAGGCTTTTTTGTATCGTATTTTTCCAACTAATTCTCCACCCATATAAAATGATTTAAAGAAAAAAGTTACAGCTTTTGAATTCAATAAAGCTGTTAGGTACTTTAATTTTTCACCGGTAATGAAAAATACAGTTGCTTCAGGATAATAGCCTTTCTCATCGTAATAAAATTGTGGCTCGCTGACAATTTCCGAAAAAATAATCTTCGGTTTTTCAAATTCGCCAATATAAGAGCAAGCCCTTAGTTCCCACCAATAATCGCCTTGGTCTTCTCTCTTTTGTGCTTTTTGTTTAAATGGGACTAAATGATTTGATACAGTAGGATGTTTATCAACAAACCAATCCCAGGCATCTGCATCATTAAAATTACCGTATCTCGGCATAGGTTCAAAAACAACATCGTTTCTACCTGATTTTGTTTTAATTGTGTAACCTTTTGGAATATTCAAAATCCACAAATCTTTGAACTCAGCATAAAAGGCTCTTGTATCTCTACCTCTCAGTATCGGTTTAATGAATTTCCCGCTATCGCTTTCATTTTCAATTATTTTCTTTCGAGTTTCACCATCAATAATAAATGCTTCATTTAATCCTGTTTTAAGACCAAAGTTAATTTTCGCATTCCAATCTTTCAATCGTTTGTGGTTTGATTCAATTTTTTGCTTTAAATCTGAAACGTTATTTTTTATAACATTCCAAGGGTTTTCATCTAATTGTAAATTCTCAATTTTATTTGTCTTTATAAACTCACTAAAAGAATACGTATTGTTGAAAAAATCACTATTTTCGAAACGAATAGCCGATAGCCTATTATTATTCAAGCATTTTTGTGAAATAATTATATTTGTATGCACCACTGCATTTTCAAAAATCAAGTTCTGTCCAAAGTCAATTAGAATCAATGGGTCTGAATTTTCCAGTATAAATTTTCGCAATGTTAAGCCATAATTTGCTCTCATCCATTTGTTTGAGACAATTAAACTCTGAATTCCTTCCTTTTTTAAAATGCTTAAACCTAATTCATAAAATAAGGCATAAATATCTCCTGTTTGAATATAAGTTTTGTATCTATCTGCTATTGTTCTTAAATCTTCGTTTGAGCTTAATGAAAAATACGGCGGATTCCCAATCACCACATCAAACCCCAGAAAATCACCGTCATCATTCAGCACTTCGGGGAATTCAAAGCGCCATTCGAAAGCATTTTCGTATATTTTATTGGCTTCAATATCATCGCGTTCTTTTTCGAGCTTCTCTAATTTTGATACAGCAGTTTCAAATTCTTTCAGTAGTTTTTTATCTGATTTATCGCCCCATTGTTTGGCTGTATTAATTTTTGTTGCCAAATTATCTACAGATCCCCTTATTGTACTTATTCGCTTTTTAAATGGGTTATCTATATTCGACCTAAAATCGGATTTAATGCTGGCTATCAGCTTTTCCATTTCACGCTTTTGCTCTTTGTTTTCAGCATTGCGGTACAAATCTACTGCCGAACGGTAGCTTACAATAGAATATCTACTACTTTTTAGTGCTTGTTTCAAATCGGCATCCAGCGCAAAACGGCTTATCAACGAATTGCCACATTTAATATTTATGTCGATATTGGGGAGGGTTTCCAATTCTCGTTGTAGAGACGCGGCATGCCACGTCTCTACGGGAGAAACACGGTAATACGCATTTTTCAACAATTCAATCCACAAGCGCAAGCGGCATATTTTTACCGAATTGGGGTTTATATCCACACCAAAAAGACAATTTTCGATAATAGTTTGCTTTTCGTGAAAAAGAGTTTCCTGCACCCGCTGACTTTCACGGCTCTGTGGGTTGTATTCAAATAGTTGTCCATCGTCGTCGGTTACTACCAATTCGTCATTTTCTACTTGTACCGTATATTCTTTCAGGCGTTTACCTTCCCTATCCTGCAAAATGCGCAGTTCGCTTTTTATGGCAATTAGCTCGTTGAGTGCCGATACCAGAAAGTGCCCTGAACCTACAGCAGGGTCGCACATTTTCAGGCTGTTAATTAGGGTGTTGGCTTCGGTGCGGTTTTCTATATGGTCGTACAATTCGCCAAACTCTTTACAATTCCACCCTTTGGCATCGTTAAACTTCTGAACCACAGCACGGCGAATCGTTTCGCGGCACATATACATGGTAATAAAGCCGGGCGTAAAGAAAGAACCTTCCTTGTAACCATTTATCTTTTCGAAAATTAAACCCAGAACCGAAGCATTTATCAGGCGTTTATTGTCTTCCTGAATTTCTTCGCTGCCCTCGCTACTAAAGTCGTAGGCATTCAGAAACTCAAAAATATATTCTACAGCCGACAGTTCGCCTGTCCGCTTTTTACCTGTATTATCTTTAATAACCGTATTGGTGAGCAATGGTATTTTGGCATCTTCGAGCTGACTAATAAACAAGCACGCATGTTCTATATCGGTGGGTTCGAACAGCGAACTATTCAGATAGGGCACATGCGCAAATTTTTGACTTACATTTTCGTTTCGCTCCTCCGTTTTCTTTGCCAATACCTGAAAAAACAAAGTGTTCAGGTCATCAAATCCCTTTACTTTGTTGGTATTCAAAAACGCAAACAAAGTATCGCCTTTGTGGTATTTTATCAGTTGCGCTTCGAGTAGTTTCAAAAATAAGATGCGGTTTACCCAAGTAATACTCAGTTCCAACGCCACATTAAATAAGCGTTCGTTGGTGGTATTTCCAAACTGCGAAGGTTTGTCTAAGCGTGTAATTTTGTCGAGGTTATCCAACTGTACAATAGCACTTTCGAGCAGCGAACCGGCATTGCGTTCGGCGTTCGGTTTTCGTTGAATCAGCTTTTTGCCACCTTCTTTTGTTTCGGTCAGCCCGATAATATGCAGCAACTCACTGTAAAAAGCTTTGTCCAAACTGTTGCTATCATTGGCAAAAGGTTGTTTCAGTAAATGCTGTGGCGATAGCAGTTTATACAGCGCAATAAGCAGTTTATCGTCTTTGGGGTTATTGTTGCGCAACGGTTTTTCGTAGTCGCGAATATCGAAATGTGCAAAACTTACTTCCTGCTGAATGGCTTCGATGGCATGTGCAGCAATTTGGGTGTAGAAAAAATCGGTATTTACACCTCCTGCTCGTTTCTCTTCAAAATCGATAAATTGCTTAACTAATGCTTTATTTTGTGCAAAAAGCTTTTCGAACAAGTGTGCATCGAACACAAACCACTCGTAAATATTGGTGGCTATTAAATGCTTTATTTCTGTGTTTTTATGGGTAATGCGTTCTCGCAGGTAATACAAAACCAATTCCTGAAAAGCCTTGGTGTTTAAGTTGTTAGCTTTGAGCATTTCGGCTTTGTTGGCGGGCTTTTTGGCTTCAATAATTACGCCTACTGTACTTGTAGCAGCTGCGCCATTGTGTATTACCAAATCTTTCCGGTCTTTGGTATTAATATAATGGCTGGACCCGTAAAAGGTATTTTGTAGGAACCTCGAAACCTCATTTTTATGAAACTCTTCCGATTCCGATTCGTTGATTGTGTCAATCATTCGAATCAGATTGGTTTTGAACAATTCAATTTCGGGTCGGTTTGGTTTTACTTTCAAAAATGCCTTGTTGAGAGCCAAACGGGGTTTAAGTAATTTGAGTTCCATAGTTTAATAAGAATTAATCACAAATCTCTCGGCCTCATCAAGCACATCCAACTTACCTACATCCAACATTTTATATTCGGAAGGTTCGAAGCCGAGTATGTTGTTTTTCGAGCAATTTTGTAAATAAAAATCCATAATTGAAAATTTATCAGGATACGAATCCATAAAATCAAAAACTTGTGGCGAAAGTACTTGTATACCCGAAAAAGCCAATTTATTATACCGTTCGGGATGGTGTAAATCGGCGGGTTTTGTTTCTGCTGTTTTTTCGTTAATCCAGCCACAGAGGCGCATATCGTCAGCAAAAAGCAGGTAGCGAAATGTATTTCTATTGCTAACAACAAGCGTTGCTAAGGGATTGGTACGCAAGTGTTGATTGTAAAGCTCGGTGAGGTTGATGTTGGATAAAATATCCACGTTATGAACCAAAAATGGTTTTTTATCATCGAAAAATGCGATTGCCTTTTTTACTCCTCCACCAGTATCGAGCAGCATGTTGCTTTCGTCCGAAATTTCGATTCGAATATCAAAAGCATGATTCGCCCGAATAAAATCAATTATCTGGTCGGGAAAATGGTGTACATTTATCAGAATCTCGTCGAAACCCGAAGCTTTTAGTTTTAAAATGACATGTTCCAACAACGGTTTTCCCGCTATTGGAACAAGTGCTTTTGGCAACGTATCGGTAATAGGTTTGAGACGCGTGCCAAGTCCGGCAGCAAAAATCATTGCTTTCATAGGCTAATTATTGCTCCGATTTTGCCGTTTTTCTTGATTTTAATTTCTTGATTTCTTCCTCTAAAGTTACGATTGTTAACTCCTGATTATTAATTGTTTTCAGCAATTCGTTTAGTTCTTCGTTTTCGATAGTAGTTGGATATTGTGCCTCAACACGTTCCAAAAAGTCAGCCAAAACGTTCATATAATTCATAAAAGCATCGTATGCCGATTCGTAACTCGACCCATAAGCATCCTTATGACTCATATAGCGAAAATGGTCTGACGATTGAAGCAGTAACCAGTCGCGCTGCAAGGGCTTATCGTTGCAAAGATTTACACGTTCGCTTACAGCATATAATTTATTCAGCGCTTCTTGTTGCAGGTCATTTCCGGTCCAAGGTGTTAAATCTTTATCCTTTCCCACCCAGCTCATTGGATAAGGAACTGAAAGAATATCGGCAGCATCTACTTTTTTTGTGTATTCCGAAGGTAATACAAATGCAATTTGCTGTTCCATAGCATGATAGGGCAAAGCTTTCAGAAAGTCAAAAATACCCGACTCTGGGCTATTTACAATTCCTAGAGCGTCGTAGCCCATTCCGATATTTACAATATTTTCACCTGCGGGAAGGGTAGAAATCCAGCTTATGTATTTTTCGGCAGTCAAGTTATTGATAGTAAATTTGAAAGCCATATCGTCGCTCATTCTCCAATTTCGAACGAGTAATTTCAATTTGGGTAAATAAGCATGTTTATATACGTAATTTGGACTTTTCCATCCCATTACGTGTTTTGCTTCGTCTACCATCATAGTTTTATAGCCCATTTTCGATACCATTTCGCCAATTTCGTCGGAATAAATTAATTCGGTATTGAAAAAAGTAGAAGGTTTTATTCCAAAAAGATATTTTATTTTTTCGGAATGAAGCGTAACTTGTTTTTTGAATTCCTCTGCATCGAAAACCGAAGCCAGCGAATGCCCATAAGGCTCAGCCAAGAAATCGACCGAACCAGTTTGCGCTAACTCCTTAAAACTATCAATGACTTGCGGTGCAAATTGCTCAAAAAGTTCCAGCGTAACACCCGAAATTACAAATGAGCAACGGAATTTTCCATTCGAGCTTCGAATCATTTCGGCAATAGTTCGATTGGCATTCAAATACGAAGTTTCGACAAGTCTGTCGATACGTTCATCGGTCTGAAAATCATCGTAATAATAATGATCTTGACCAATTTCGAAAAAGCGATACCTTTTTAAACGTACCGGCTCATGAATTTGAAAGTAAAAGCATATATTTTTCATTCTGAATATTTTTTTTGCCCCTAACCCCTAAAGGGGAACAGAGATTAGTTTGTAAAAATTTTAATCACCATTTTATGTATCTAAAACAATAATTTTCGTAATTGATAATTCGTAATTGATTACATTACACTTTCGTAAATAGCTCTCACTTTTAATCCGGCATCGTACCATTTAATGTTATTCACTTCGTCGCGACCAAGATTTCGGAGGCTTTCGTACATAGCTGGATTTTTGACAATGGCATATATGGCATCAGCCATAGCATCAATGTCCCAATAATCGGTTTTAATGGCATGAGTCAGAATTTCGGCACAGCCCGATTGTTTCGAGATAATAGAAGGTGTACCAACTTGCATGGCTTCGAGTGGCGAAATACCAAAAGGCTCTGAAACAGAAGGCATAATATACACATCACTCTCGGCTAACATTTCGTGCACCTGACGCCCTTTGAGGAAACCTGTAAAATGAAATTTATCGGCAATTCCACGTCGAGCAGCGAGGTCGATCATAGCTTCCATCATGTCGCCACTGCCAGCCATTACAAACCGAACGCCCTTTGTTTTTTGCAAAACAAGATGGGCTGCTTCCACAAAATATTCAGGTCCTTTTTGCATGGTAATACGCCCCAAAAATGTAACCACTTTATCTTTACGAAGCGTTTTGGTAAACGAATCAATATCGGGTAATGGCTCTACCGCATTGTGTACAGTTGTAACTTTGGCGGGATTTTGATGGTATTTTTCAATTACAATTTGGCGGGTAAGATCGCTTACCGTCATTATATGGTCTGCCATATCCATACCGCGTTTTTCGATGCCATAAACAATAGGGTTTACTTGTCCACGACTCCGGTCGAAATCCGTTGCATGTACGTGAATGACAAGCGGTTTTCCACTAATTTGTTTAGCAAAAACACCCGCAGGATAAGTCAACCAATCGTGCGAATGGATAATATCAAATTCGACTTGACTTGCCAATACACTAGCCACAGCCTCATAGTTCGAAATTTCTTCAATTAAATTATCGGGATAACGACCCGAAAAATCGATACAGCCTAAATCGTTGGTAAAGATGCGCGAAAAATCGTATTTTATGCCATTGCGAAGCCAAAAATACTCATCTGGATGCATCACTTTACCAATGCGACTATTGACATAATCCCAACTATTTTCTTTCCAAACAACAGGCACATTGCAAGCACCAATTATTTTTAGAAAACTTTGGTCTTCGTCGCCATGCGGTTTTGGAATTACAAAGGTTATTTCCATATCAGGCTGATACGACATACCTCTTGTAAGCCCATAACTCGCTGTGCCTAAACCACCTAAAATATGCGGAGGAAACTCCCATCCAAACATTAACGCTTTCATTCTACTTCTAATTTGTAGTTACTTAAATCATCTATCACACGCAAAACACCAGCAACACTCATGGCAAACGACATTCCGCCGTGCCCTTTAAATGGTGGATTACCATCGAACAATTCGGGGAGTGTGCCAATGCAAAGTTCGGTTAAACTTGCCTCGAGCCCAGTAAGAATGCGTTCGACAAACGAAATTCCACTTTGTTTATAAACATTGAGATAGGCAATACTATAAGCACCAACGGTGAATGGCCACACGGGACCATTGTGATAATTTCGGTTTCGTTCCAACATTCCACCCACGTAATTTGGGCGATACGAACCACTTTTGGGGCTCAAGCTGCGTAAACCTTTGGGCGTAAGCAATTCTTTGGTGCAAATATCTACAACCGCCTTTTGTTGTTTTCGATTGAGAGGTGAGTAAGGCATCGAGACTGCAAATATCATATTTGGACGCACTTCGGGGTTGTTGTAATAACCATCAACATAATCGTAAAGATACGATCCGTTCCAAAAAGTTTGTACAAAAGCCTCACGGGTCATTTCGGCCTGATAATCGAGCAAGTCGGCAGCATTTTCGTTGCCAGCACTGCGCGTTAGTTCCGAGGCAAATTTCAAGGCATTAAACCATAAAGCATTGATTTCGACAATGTAACCCGTTCGTGGCGTGATAGGATAACCATCCTCAACTGCGTTCATCCATGTGGCTGGCTTTTGCCTTCCATCTACATAAAGTAAACCGTTGGTGTGAACTATTAAGCGAGGGTGATTTTGTTTACGAATAAATTGAATTATTTCTTGAATAAAATCTCCAAACCTTTTTTGTGCTTCTTCAATAGAATTTTTTGCCGCAAATTGCTGAACCACCCAAATAAACCAAAGCAACACATCAGGATCATCTATACTTTGCAATTTTACGTTGGTAATATCACCCCCCATAAAACTTTTGAGTTCTTCTATCGATGTTTTCATTATTGCGTCGAAATAGTCCGGTCTATCTACAACCAACGTACAGCCAGGTAACGAAACAAACTGATCACGGGCACGAGCACAAAACCACGGATAGCCTGCCAACAAATAAGTTTTATCGCCCATTCGTTTGTAAAATTGCTCAGCAGAGTTTTTTAGTGTGTTAAACATATTGTCGCGCACACTTCGACGTTGTAATTCAACGTCCCATAACTCCTGTAATTTGCGAGGTGAGACTTCGCTTATTCCTGCCGAAAAAATAACCGACTCACCCATTTTCATCTGCATTTCGAAATAACCAGGCACCATCAAATCCTCCTGGTATTCGTAGCCGCGCTCTTGCTCCTTGTAGTATTCAATATTTTTATACCAGTCGGGGTTGTGTGTATAAATTGGTTTTTTCGAAAACTGCATGAACAAACAAGGATATTTATCATACATACAAACACTTACACCATTTTTCTTTTCCGAAAAATTGGTATTAGCATCATCGTTTTCTTTGGATAAGATATTGACACTACGAAATGCCAAAAATGGTTTAAAACGCAAAATAGTAGGTGAATGAGCTTCTAACAAAGTATATTTTATCAAAATACGAGGCTCAAACGAAACCAACATTCGTTCTTTCGAGAGCACAACGCCTCCAACACGATACACTGTGCGCGATATAACTTCGCAATCAAATTGCCTGATGTATTTATGCCCATTAGGGCTAAAATTATTGTCGTTGTATTTGTGAATACCCAAATTAAATTCGGCGCCATGCTGAATAACTGTTTCGTCGAGAGAGGAAAGTAACACATGATTGGAATCATCAATGTCTGGAAGAGGCATCACCAACTGTCCGTGGTATTTTCGAGTGTTGCAGTCAATAAGGGTTGTGCTATTGTAAGCACCCGCTCTATTGGTTCGAATCATCTCTTTGGATAGCGATTTATCGAGATTCACTAACAGTGTTTTATCAAATTTTAGGTATGTCATAAGCGTGGTTTTTAACTATTTACAAACTAAAAAACAGACAATAATTTAAGAATATTATTCATAAAATATAGCCATGTAGTGTTTAATTCATTTCGTGTTGCAAGTTAAAACTTTTTTTTAACCCGACAATGCTATTTTTTACAAAAAAAACATGTTTTATAATAGTTTTTTGAGCTAAGAAGTATAATCTATTATCTTATTTATACTTTTGTATTCATAAAAAGCAAAAAAAATGGAATCAATCTTCGAGAAAAGTAAATTTAAAGCCCACATTCGTGTCTTTTTCATACCATTTTTGTTTTCGATTATAATGTTACTCGTGTTTTTATTGGAAAACGGTATGGAATGGAATTTTTCGAAAGCCGGTATTTACCCTCGCAAAGCAGAATGGCTTTGGACAATTTTCACTAATATATTTGTTCATGCCAATTGGAGTCATTTATTTAATAATTTGCTTTCATTTTTATTATTGAGTAGTTGTTTATTTTACTTTTATAGACCAGTTAATTTAAAAATTTTTATTTTATTGTGGCTATTTAGTGGCATTTTGCTTTGGGTAATTGGTCGCGAAAGCCGCCATGTAGGTGCAAGCGGGCTGATTTATGCTATTGCTTCATTCCTCTTATTCAGTGGATTAATTCGTCGACATATACCGCTTATAGCAATTTCGCTTGTTGTAACACTGATTTACGGCAATATGGTTTGGCATATTTTTCCGTGGACAGTGTACGACCCTGTTTCGTGGGAAGGTCATTTATCGGGTTTGTTTACAGGATTATTGGCAGCCATTTTATTCCGAAATGATGGACCTCAAAAACCCGTAAAAGTGTGGGAGGAAGAAGAAGAAAAAGATTTGGAGGAAGATGATTATTGGAATAAAGAAACCGTTCCCCAGCAAGTTGAATCTAAAGAGAGTTGAATTAAAATCGACTATTCAACCTCACCCCTAACCCCTCTCCTTGAGGCCATAGCCGTCAAGCTAATTTTAAGCTTCGACCCCCAATCCGTCAGCCGACGGAGGCTTTAAGACGCAGTATCTTTAATCCCGTCTATCTTTTTTAGGAGAATATGTCTTAGCCCTCCGTCAGCTGACGGATTGGGGGTCATAAATCCACTAAATAAAATATCCCCTTCTTAAAAATACTCCTTAGCTTGACGGCTATGTCCTTGAGGCGAGGGGGACAAGACCAAGTATATTAAAAATATTACAAATTACTATTTAACGCTTAATTAGTTGTATTTTTTCTAAAATAACAGTAGATTTTTCTGGAGAAACAGGAATCTGTAATCCTGTAATTAAATCCAAACTTCCACCATCCGATTTATTATAGGCTTTTACAAAATCGAGATTTACTATAAACGATTTGTGAGCACGTACAAAGTTATTATTAAGGCAAATAATTTCTTCAAAATTTTTAAGATTTCGACTTACCGTATGTTTCGTTTTATCCTGCAAAAACACATCTGAATACGCTCCATCGCCCTTTATGTATATTATTTCGCTAAGCGAAATAAAAAGAATTAAATTTCCTGACGGAACAGCAATTTTATCAAAAACATCGTTTTGCAAATTTGATTTTAGCAGTTTGTAGCTCTCAAACTTTTGTTTTTGTTTCTCGACCCGCTGCACCGCCGTCACAAGTTCGTCTGGGTTAATCGGTTTGAGCAGGTAATCCACAGCCGAAAGTTTAAAAGCCTGAACAGCATATTCGTTATATGCAGTTGTAAAAACGACTGAAAAATTCACTTCATTTTCGTCAAAAAAATCGAGCAATTCCAGGCCGCTATGCCCAGGCATTTCAATGTCGAGCAATACCAAATCGGGCTTTAGCCGGCGAATTGCCTTAACACCCTCAGGCAGGTTTTCGCAATCGGCTACAATCTCTACATGAGGGCAATATTCATTGAGCAAAATGGATAAATTCATTCGTGCTCGTTTTTCGTCGTCGACAATTATGGCTTTCATTTTTTATAATTGTATTGGTATTTTTATCACAACGGTTGTACCATGAACTTGTTCATTTTCAACAATTTCGTCAATATACTCAACGGTAATTTCTTTACCGGCAAATTCATTCAGCAATTTCACTCGTTTTTCGATGGCTTGTGTAGCAAACGATTGATACATTTTATTTTTTATAGCATTCAACTCCATGCTTTTTTTGCGTCCAATACCGTTATCATCAATAATAATTCGCATATAAGTAGTTTCTTTGCTGAACGAAATAAGCAAGCGTTTATGACCATTTTTGTGCAAAAGGCCATGTTTAATAGCATTTTCCACATAAGGTTGAAGTAATAGCGATGG
>JAIFKX010000125.1 GCA_020049335.1 Paludibacter sp.
GTCCAATCAGATGGGTTTAGAAATCGACATTATTGTATGTCTTTTTATCCAAAAATTTAAACCACAAAGATAACAATATTGCACAAAAAGGAACTATAAATGTTCCTTTTTACCATAATAAATTTTCAATAAATTCACTGAAAACTGCGAAGCAGTTAAATTTACTTAACCATGTAGGAAGTGCATGGATGTAAATGCACCTACTTACACCGGAACCCTGAAGAGGTTCAACTCACATACTCTAAACTTCTGTATATTATTTTTGGTTAAGTATGATTTTTTGATTGATTAATATTAATCCTTTGTTATCAAGCAACTGAAGTAGATAGACTCCTTTCAAATCTAATGAAGATAAGTATTGCTCAATATCAACCCCACTGAGTTCTGAACTATAAATTTTATGACCTGCTAAATTATAAAGCTGTAAAGTAAATTGAGTAGTCGAATTAACTCCAATACCCAACATAATTTTTCTATTACTGGAATTGAAATATTTGTTTGAGTTTGCCAAACAACTATTTTCTACCATTGTGCTGAGTTCTGTTGTAAATGTAATGTCATCACCATAATAAGTACCTGTGATATTAGTTGCATAAGCTCTTAAATGATAGGTTGTATTTGGAGCCAATCCTGCTATAATTAAATTGTACGTGCCAATGCCCGTTGTTCCATTAGAAATTATGCCATTATTCGTGGTTGGATTAGCGGTTGTAGCCCAGCATATTACCCGTGATAAAATAGGATATCCTCCATCATTTTCAATTCTACCACCTGTTGTAACAGTAGTATTCGTGATCGCAGATGCATTGATTGTAGAAATGCCGATACCTTCAGATATGTTTGTAAAATCTTTCCACTGTGGTGCAGCTTTATAAGCATTTAATGAACCAGCAGGTACAATTAATTTACAAGTTGTAATGGGTACTGTTGAAAAGACACCACTCCAAAGCACTGGAGGAGTTGGGCAATTAACATATATAGATGTTAACCCCGTACAATTACTGAAAGAAAAATTTCTAATTGTTGTTACTGAACTAGGTATTGTTATTGAGGTTAAACCGGTACAATAAGCAAAAGCACCACTACCCACGTATACATAAGTTATTAATGGGACATCATCCCCAATTGCTGTTACTGTCGAAGGAATAGTAAATGCCCCGGTAAATGAAGTTGGACAATGGATAAGAGTTGTATAATTTTTATCATAGAGCACACCGTTTATGCTGGAATATCGGGGATTAGCATCGGCAACAATAATAAATCCAGTGACGAATGCGAAAACAGCATCCCCTAATATTGTTACTGAACTCGGTATTACTATTGAAGATAGTTGTATACAATCCGCAAAAGAATGTGTATTAAGCATTGTAACTGTTGATGGAATATAAAACACCCCACTTTTGGATGTTGGACATTCAATCAGAGTGGTTTGAGTTTTGTTATACAATACTCCATCTAAACTTGAATAATTTGCATTGTTTTCATCTACATTTATAGGTTTAGCACAACCAGAAAAAGGAGTAATACCAATTGATGTTACTGTACTTGGAATGAATATCGATTCTAAACTGGAACATTTTTGAAAAGCAAAATCTCCAATTGTTGTTACTGAACTTGGTATTGTTATGGAGGTTAAACCACTACAATAATTAAAAGCCACACTTCCAATTGTTGTAACTGAACTTCCTATCGTTATGGAAGATAAGCTGCAACTCTGGAAAGCACCACTTCCAATTGTTGTAATTGGACTTCCAATCGTTATGGAAGTTAAGTAGTAACAATCAGAAAAAGCATAATCGCCGATTGATGTAACGGAATAGTTTATTCCATTATAAGTTACTGAACCCGGAGTGTTCAGGTCTCCTGTATATTCGGGTGTCGTTCTAAACATAACATTGTACGTAATGGCTACAGTATAAGGTTCAACAGACGATGTTATGTTGAAATAAAAACCATCTGCTTTAAAGCTGTATGCTCTTACAATAATTGTTAGGCTGCAAAGCATGATTAGAAGTGTAGTTCTTTTCATATTTCTTATATTTATGTTAATAATATGAACTTATTATCTAATTAAAAGTCATATAGGTATTTTTTTGAAAATTACCTGTTTTTTGTAACAATTACAATTCTTTTCGCTCAATTCCGCACAAATATAAATATAATAATTTGAATATTTTATAGAATCTAACAAACTTATGCATTAAAGCTGTAACTTCAGCTAAAGCTCCTAATTTACATTACCACCACATAACTCGAATGAATCCACTCGTCAGCATCTATCTGATACCAAAGCCCATCTTGACCTATTTTGCTTACAATTTCGCCGGAGGTGAGTTTGCGTTTTACAGAGTAATTTGTTCCGCTTCCAGTTCGTACATTCAGGTTAGCAGTATTTACACGTAGTTTTATAGTGTCATTGGGGTTGGATGTATCATCAATTTCCTGTTTAAACTGCTGCCATATTACTTCATCAAGCATCATTTTGGGGCAGTCCTTTCCGGTAATGTCATAATGTCGATAAATATTTGCAGTAGTTAAGTTATGCGCTTTCAGCAAGTACCTTATAAGTTCAATAGTATTTTGTCGGGTAATTACAAAATCGCTATCCGCATTAACACACATTTCAATACCTATCATATAATCATTAGGCTTACCGCTGCGAGGCACACCTATTTCGGTATATACCAATTCTTTATAACCCGATTTCGAACCCACATGATAACCCACTTCATCATCGGGTATGCAGCGGATAATTTGATTATCATCCACCACATAATGCGCCGAAGCCGAAATTTTTACTTTCTCTCCCTTGCTTTTGGTCAAATATTGGTCGGAATTAAAATAACGAGCATTTGCCAGCGCATTAGCACCGCGGTTGGTATTAGCTGTCCAGTGAATTATTAAAGCTTTTAAAGCGGTAAGTTTCCGAAATGGGCGGTTCTTGCTAATAAGCAGTTCAGTAATTTTTATCATGTTTTTGTTTTGGGTTTTCTTTCTTATCCCCCTTTAGGGGCTAGGGGTCATTCATTCACATCCTCATCATCCTGCCGTTGGTCAGCAGTAACAGCCGTCAACAAACTATCAGCATTCACGTTGTTACTTGATTCCAACAAATCATTTTCAATCTGCTGTTTATTATAAATCGCTTTCCGCATATTTTTGAAGTACAATACCGTATTCAACAAATCGTGAAAAAACTTTGAGCCCTGACTTAAAAACAAACCCGTAATAACACACCCAACCACTCCTTTAAAACTCAGCAGTGTAAGAGGTTCAATTTTACTATTTTCGGAAATAAGCATAAAAAAATCGGCATTACAAACTAACGCCACTGCTATCCCTATCACTCCGGTGAGGAACTGCATTTTGCGTTCACGTTTCTTTTCGCCATCCACATCGCCAGCCTTGTAAGCCAACGAACGTACATGCAACTTTATAAAATTCGAAATTTTCTCGGTTATCAAACTCAACATAAACAAAGTGAGGGAGACTGAAATGAATAGGTTTTCCATGGGGAAGTTTTTTGGTTTTAAATTTATGTCTTTAATTTAAGCGTTACAATAAAATCAGCGTATTCAACACCATCAATTAATTGAATATTTTCACCAATGCTTAGCGAAATATTAATTTCATGTTTTTCACATATTAGTTTTGATAAATACAATCCAAGTCCCGAGCCTTCTATTTTCGATACAACATCACTTCGCTTACCCTGATCAAACAATACATTTATATTCTTTTCAGATGGTTTTGGACCTAAATTTCGTATTTCAATTGTATGATCTCTAAAGAAAACACATACTATATCATTGTTCACGGGAGAGTATTTTAAGGCGTTTTCAAATAACATAAAAGGAAGTAATTCAAATATTTTAAAAGAGCTCAACTCATACACACTACTTCCATGTAATTCTATTTTTATTTGTTTCTGTTCTGCTGATAACTTTAAACAATGAATTGCCTTTTGAAACTTTTTAAAAACCACTACAGTCTTTTTTTTATGTGCTTCTGTCAGGGAAGGATTTACAATAAAATCGTATGCATTAAGTCTGGTAGAGATAAGTTGACTTGTTGAAAAAATATTAAATGCCCTATCAACATAATCGTACTTTTTGCATTGCTCTCCCTTGCAAGTAATCTTTGCTACTTCCGATTGCAATACTTCCGATTGCAACTTTATTTGTTGATTTAGTTTCCGTAATTCATGTAATGTTACTGTTATTACATTGTGTTGGAAAACTGCTTTTTTAATTTTATCATTATTCTCGATGTTTTTATTTTTCTCAACAAGATAAGAGCCCAATAATAAAACATAATTGCGGGTAATGTTTTCAATTTGAATCTTAGAGAATTGCGGGTAGTTTTCTGTACTCTTTTCAATTTTATTTAATTGTTTGCTATCTGAAATTCCCTTTACATTTAAACAAGTGGATATGGTCTTCGCTCCATTAGTATCATAGACATAAGAAGTAAACCCATAAGGGCACACCTTAAATCCCTGATTGTTTTGAATCTCATCATAATGAGCTTTACATTTGTGATTAAAATTTGTTTTGCAAAACTTTGGAATTTCAAAAAAAACTCCGTTTTCAAAACTATAATCATGGCTTATTAATAAAATTGGAAATGGATTCATATTAGGAGTGAAATAATAGTCTGAATATTATACTTCTCGAAAATGATATTAAGATTTCTGTAATTTCAGATGACAATTTTTTTCTATTTCTGTTTTGCGGGAAATTCACAAGGTCTTTATTTGATAAAATTGCCCGTACATATTCATCCTCTAGTTTTGCGACCAACTCCAGCTCTACTTCATTTTCAATTAAATAAGCTCTTATTTTTGTCCATTTAAGAATTGGGTTTATCGTATTGTTTATAGCTGCATCAAGTTCTTCAATCCACTCTTCCATTGAAATATCTTTATTGATTACCATGTCTGCATTTTTCAAGTATTTTGTATACGATGGGTCATGTGTATGTCCTGTGTACGCAATGATATATTTAAAAGGATATTTTTTTCGTATTTCTGCAATAAGATGTGCTCCATCAAACCTGCTTCCAAATTTTTTTCCTACTCCATTTATATCACACAATATTACTTCGTAATCATTTACAAAATTTATAGCGTCAATATCTTCTACATGCTTTATGTTAAACTCATGGTGTCGTAGTATTTCCTGATACTCAAATTTATTATCATCAATAATAATCATTGGTATTTGATTCCTGCTTATTTTTTTTAAAAGTGTACTTGGTATGTTCAATTCACTTATTCCTTTTAAATTTCTTAATATCATATCTGTTGTATTATTTTTATGTTATATAGTAACTTGAGTTTTCAATTGCTTAATAAGATTTATTTATAGTCTTGTTTTAATTTTATTATTCAACTCCCTTCGGGGTTGGATAGTGTTTGGTATTTTCATCATCCCTGCACTTCGTGCAGGGTTAAGTAAGTTAAACCCCTTTCGGGGTAATCCAAACTGCGAAGCAGTTAAATGTACTTAGCCACGTACAAAGTGCGTGGATAAATACGTTTGAAATGCGTGGGTACGAAGTGCATGGATGCGAGAACCTCTCCCCGCCGAACCCCGAATGGGGTTCAACATAAATCGCTTAATCCAAATACTTTTCGTCGAACTCAACCCCATGCTCCTGTAATAATTCTATAAGCTCTTTTTTAAACGACTTTTTATGATGATGCGATTCCTGGTTCTTGACATATTCAATTAAGTTTGTTCTGGCTTCGTTCGAATACGTAAAGTAAGCATATCCCGTTTGCCATCCATTAAACTTTGGAAATAAGTGATTACTTTTTATAAAATCAGAACTTGCTAATTTAATGTCTTTTATCAAATCCGATATTGAATTGGAGGGATGAACATCTACTATGATATGAATATGATCTTCCACACCACCTATTCGATACAAATAGCATTTTTTATTGTTCAACAAACCCCAAATGTATCTGAATAATGTTTCTCTATCCTTTTTTACTAAGGTTTTTTCTCTGTATTTTGTGCTGTAAACTAATTGATACAGTGCATGTCCATAAGTGCTCATAATTGTTCTTGTTGTTTACTTCACAAGCAACAGTCCAACCAAAAGCCCCCCAACTGTAACCCCACCTGCTCCCCAAAGCAGGTTTTTCCCAAAGTTTTTCAGTTGTTGAGCTTTTAGGTTGGCTTTTACCTGTATAAGCTGTTCGTTGGTTTTTAATAAATTTTCGTTTAATGTTTTGTTGTCGATGGTAAGCTGCCGAAGATTTTTGTCCGTTTCGGCATTGTATTTTTTTATAAAGCTGGTTACATCGTTCATATTGTAATACATACGGTTTACATCGGTTTGTATGCTGTTTATATTTAGCTGTAAACTATCTAATGAGCCCACGAGGTTTTTTGCTTTTTGAAGGTCGGTTATCGCTTTCTGAAATGCAGTTACACCGTAGCGGTTTATAATATAAAGGGTGTCGTATTCGCATCGTAGGGTTTTATTTTTCACTCCTCGTAAGGTATCAATATCCACTATGGTACTGTTGTTTTTGCGGGGTATTACAATATCGGTTTGTGCGTTGAGTGTAGTTGTTAAAACAAAGAACAAAAGTAAACTTATCAATTTTTTTAGTAGGATTTTATTATTTCTCATATTTTCTTATTTTCTCAATTTCTTAATTTCTTATCCCCCTTTAGGGGTTAGGGGCTATCTTATATCAGGTATTTGTATATTTTCAATTTCTTTCTTTATATCTTTCAAACTATTCGTGGTATTGCTAAACTTAGCATCAATAGTCATTTTTATTATCCGGTTCATCGAGTCAGTCTGTTGTACTTTTACATACAAATCGGTATTCAGTTTTTGCATCTGGTCGATGGTTTGTGCTTGTTTGCTGATTATTTTTCGCGATTCGGTAACAATTTTTAATACGCTGTCAATCTGCTGTTTCGATGCTTTCAGTTCCTGTTGAGGTTTCAGTATATCCACTATGCCAACTATACTCAAAAATGCCACAGCAGTCAATATTATATACTGCACAATGTTTTTAGATTCCATATTTGTAGAGGTTTTGTAATTACTGGTTTTCATTTATTCAACCCCATTCGGGGTTGTGACTTTCCTTTTTTGTTCTGCATCCATGCACTTTGTACATGGTTAATCATTTTCAACCCCTTTCGGGGTTACACTTCATAAAATTGCATTGTGGTTGTATTCACAGTGGTGTGATGTTAGTCATCACAGTGGTGTGATGTTAGTCATCACAGTGGTGTGATGTTAGTCTTCACAGTAGTGTGATGATGGTCTTCACAGTAGTGTGATGATGGTCTTCACAAATCAATACAAATAAAAAAAAACAACTGTGTGTTTCAAATAACACACAGTTGTAATTAAATTATTGTACGGTTAGTACTTTATCGAACATGAAAACTCTTGGTTCTTTTAGTAACGCTCCTCCTGCAAATTGTGTTGTAACTTCCACCTGATAGGTTCCGTCAGGGAGTGCAGGTGTTACAATGATTAATTCACTTGGATTGTTTGTTACAAAATCAGAAGTATCAACCTTGGTTCGTACATTGTCGGCTAAGTTGACAAATGTAACACCATTTGCAGGATTTTCACCTGCAATTTTAACTTTATACCCTTTAATTTTCAAATTTCGGTTTGGGGTAATTACGTCGTTAACCGAACCTGTTTTTACATCAAGTACTTCGTTTACCGTTAAACTTGCATCGCCTACACCTGTAATTTCAACTGCAATATTTGCAAGTTCTTTACGTAGCGATTCGCCTTGGTTGAACTGAAATAAAATGGAATGTTTCTCCGAATTAAACGTTTCGCCAGCACTGTTAAATACGCCACGTATTTGAGTAGTGGCAGTAAAAAAACCTGTATTTACAGAATAGCCATCGCAAAGTTGATAAGCCATTTCTTTAAAAAACAAGTTCACATTGTTTACCATAGCTTCGGCTGTAGTTTGTGCGCCGCCTCGTCCTACGGCTTCGTTACAGATTTCGGTTACGTTTAATGAACGTTCGGTGATTACCCTTGCAGCATAGTCGTTTGGATCTTCTGTAAGCAAGTTTGGGTACAGACTTGCTTTGATCTTGTGCAAAATGTTTGCCATAAAAATAAATAATTTAAATAGTTAATAAAATAAATATACGCGCAACATGCCGAGCATGATGTGCTTTTTCGTTAAAATAATTTTTAAGTAATGATTGTGTACAGTTAAGGTAAATAAACTTATTATAAATGGATTAAGCTATTGGGGTAGCTATGGTGTAAACCAGAATAAATTTCCTATGCTGTAGACGGTGCAAATATATTTCAAATAATTGAGAAATCAATGTGTATCAAATATAAAATTTTTATGTTATTAAGCATGTTTTTATTAATTCATTTGAAAACGATTCACATTTATCCAATTATTTGATAATTATTTTTTTTGGTTCATTTTGAGTTCAATTAATTTAGGTTTTTGGCGCTAAGCTGAGCTAATTCTTTGCCAAAACTATCTACAATGTGGGTGTGAATGCCGAAGACTCGTTTAAATGCAGGAATTACATTGTGCATACCATAAATTAAGGTATCGGCCGATATACCTATCGTTTTATCGTTTACAAAAGCTTGGCCTAATTTGAATTGAGGTAGAAATTCGTTTATCAAGTATACTATGTTTTCGAAGTCCTGCTTATCGTATTCGAAACGACTTGTAAGGCAAAAATAATGTGGATCGTTTTCGGTAAAACTCACTTCTATGCTCAATCCCTCATTCTTAAACCAGACCGAATAATCATCGAGCCTGGGCCTAAAACCCTCAGCTGCAAGATAGTCCATAACTATAGCAATCAGTTGGTCTACGGTTGGCTCCTCGTAAACAAAATCGTCATGAGTGCTCGATACAACATTCGGGCTTATTTCTTTCAAATTATCCACTTTCTCAAGCGCTGGGAGCAGATCTTCTTTTTCCTTAGGCTTATCTTTTTCTTTAAAATAATTGTTTACGGCAGTGCCAATGCCCACAATGGGTAAAACCACACAAATGAGAATAATTAAAAAAGTCATAATCACTTAGAATAGCGTAAATTCAACAATATTATTTCAAAACTCTAAAATTTAAGATAGGCGTCAAAAGTAAAAATAATTAGTTGCTGCTGCAATAGATTATTGGAAATAAATGCAAAAAATCGTAGAGTTGCTAATTTATTATGACCGCTTACTTTGAAAAAAGAAATAAAAAACTAATAACGGAGTTCAACTTATTGAGACCCTTTTGTGAACATACCGTTGCCCCACCGTCATTTCATTTGTCAGCTGCATCTTGGCAACGGTTCGAAACTCCTTTTAAGTGTTTCTCGCACCCGTCGCACTATACACTTCGCATTGCTGTAACCGTTGGCGACGGGTAGTAGCGCGTGGTTTGCGACCAACGCCATTGTTGAAGAGCAGCAACTGGTGGTATCGATGACCGACAATCAAAAATCCCGTCTTACCGACAACGTAAGCGTGATACTTAGCATAGCCGTAGAGTTCGGGACTATTGGAATTGTCGGAGAACCAGTGGTAGTGAAATATGCAGGAAGCGGTAAAGTGTTGAAAGTAAGTTGATTTTTCT
>JAIFKX010000246.1 GCA_020049335.1 Paludibacter sp.
AGCGCAAGGAGCAGAATTAATTGTGCTTCAGGAGTTGCATAATGGGCTTTATTTTTGCCAAACCGAAGATACTACTGTTTTTGAACAAGCTGAAACAATTCCTGGCCCTTCTACCGAAAGTTTTGGCAATATTGCAAAGGAGTTAAGCGTTGTGATTGTACTTTCGTTGTTCGAAAAACGTGCAGCTGGACTTTACCACAATACTGCTGTGGTTTTGGAAAAAGATGGAACTATAGCTGGGAAATACCGTAAAATGCACATTCCGGACGATCCGGCTTATTACGAAAAGTTTTATTTTACACCTGGCGATTTAGGTTTTGAACCAATTCAAACTTCGATTGGCAAGTTGGGTGTATTGGTTTGTTGGGATCAGTGGTATCCCGAGGCTGCGCGACTAATGGCTATGGCCGGCGCTGAACTTCTGATTTACCCAACGGCTATTGGTTGGGAAAGTACAGACACTACCGACGAAAAACAACGCCAGACCGAAGCTTGGGTTACTGTGCAGCGCGGACATGCTGTGGCAAATGGCCTTCACGTAATTTCGTGCAACCGTGTAGGTTACGAATCGGATCCGTCGGGGGTTACAAATGGCATTCAGTTTTGGGGAAATAGTTTTGTAGCTGGCCCACAAGGTGAGTTCTTGGCCAAAGCTTCCAACGAAGTTGAAGAAAATATTGTGCTCGAAATTGACTTAAAACGCTCCGAAAACGTTCGTCGCTGGTGGCCTTTTTTCCGCGACCGCCGCATAGATGCCTTTGGGGATATATCCAAACGTTGGAGAGAAGAATAAAATTTTATAAAATTTCAGTTTTTTATGCGCATTGTCATTCAACGAGTTAGTGTAGCTTCAGTTACAATAGATAGCGTTATCCATGCTTCGGTGGGAAGAGGTTTTCTAATTTTGGTAGGTATTGAAGATGCTGACAACGAAGAAGATGCTGAATGGCTTGCTGGCAAGGTGGCGGGGTTGAGGATTTTCGATGACGAAAATGGTGTAATGAATCGTTCGGTGATGGACATTAACGGCGAAATACTTATTATCAGCCAGTTTACGCTTCATGCTCTCACGCGTAAAGGAAATCGCCCATCGTACATTCGGGCAGCTGGACACGAAAAGGCTGTTCCGCTTTATGCGTTTTTTTGTAAAAAAGTTAGCGAAAAAACAGGGAATGAAGTAAAAACAGGTATTTTTGCAGCCGATATGAAAGTGGCGCTTGTAAATGATGGCCCGGTAACAATTTTGATTGATAGTAAAAACAAAGAATAATGATAAAAAAACACATTCCAAATTTCATTACCAGCTTGAATCTTTTTGCGGGTTGCATGGCCATTTATTATGGTTTCAGGGGAAACTACGAATTGGTATTGCTATTTGTTTTGCTTGCAGCTGTTTTCGATTTTGCCGACGGCATGGCAGCCCGATTACTACATGCTTACTCCCCAATGGGTAAAGAATTAGATTCGCTTGCAGACGTAGTGAGTTTTGGTGTAGCTCCTGGTGTATTAGTCCTTTCAATGCTTTCGCAGAGCGGTTTACCCTATTGGGTGGGGTTTGCAGGCTTTATTATCCCCGTGTTTTCGGCTCTCCGTTTGGCAAAATTCAATATTGATGAACGGCAATCATCGTCCTTTATTGGACTTCCTACGCCCGCAAATGCTTTGTTTTGGGTGGGGTTAGGCTATTCATTTTCGGAAGTATTGATTACTAATAGCTGGTATATTCTAGCATTCACCCTTATTTTCAGTGGTTTGTTGGTTTCGGAACTTCCCATGTTTTCGCTCAAGTTCAAAAATCTTAATTGGAAAGACAATCAGGTTCAATATATTTTTCTGATTGCAAGCATACTACTTATTGCCATTTTCGGCACAAAATCATTCGCTTTAATCATTGCTTGGTATATCGTGTTTTCGGTCATTTTACTTGTTTTCAACAGAAAAAAATAATTTCCTTTTCGAAAATTTATGAACCTTACTCCACAACAGATAAAAATATTATTGGGCAAACCATTACCTGGCATTGCGTCGCATTTTAAAATGGCATCAACAACACGCAAAACCGAATTGGAAGCAGCTCAAGTAGCAAAAGAATTTGCAAAAAAAAGTGCCGTAATGATATTGTTATTTCACGAACAAGAAAATTTAAAAGTAGTTTTCATTCGTCGCAGCTTTTATGTAGGCATACACTCTGGGCAAATGGCATTTCCGGGAGGCCGATTCGAGGAAAATGATGGCGATGTAGAGCATACTGCTTTTCGCGAAATTGAAGAAGAAATAGGTATAGCGCAAGATAAAATTGAATTATTAGGCAGAATATCGGATATTTATGTTCCAGCAAGCAATTTTGTTATCAGTGTCTTTGTAGGCTATTTGGCACAAAAGCCAGTGTATAAAGCCGACGAGCGCGAGGTGGCTGAAATAATTGAAGTAGATTTCGACGATTTCCTAAAACCCGAAAACATTGGTGTAAAAACATTTTTTGTGCCGTCCGACAATCATTCGGTAGAAGCACCCTGCTACCAAACCTCTAAGTGCGATATTTGGGGTGCAAGTGCTATGGTAGTGAACGAATTGGTGGAAATACCAGAAATGACCTGTTTTTTTTGGAGCGATGGATTGAGTACTATGGTTCACAACTTGGTAAAGAAAACTTGCATATTCTATTGGATGGGTTCGACCAACAAGTTCCTCAAAATGTAGGAGAAGCCACTGTAAAGCACTTCGAACACATTGACGCTCAAGTAGCCGAAGCTGACAAAGGTCGCATAAATATTTTAACACACTATGCTAAAGAGTTATTAAAAACTTACGACATTGTGATTGGTACAGATGCTGACGAATTTTTGGTTGTCGATCCGCTTTGTAATTGCTCGCTTCCACAATACCTAAGTTCCATTCACATAAAAACTACAATTTCTGGTCTTGGGATGGATGTAGGACAACATTTGGATTACGAGAAAGTATTGGATAAGCAATTACCTTTTTTAAAGCAAAGGCAATTTGCATTGGTTTCGACGCGTTACACAAAAGCAGTGGTTATTTCAAAACCGGTAAAATGGGGTTCAGGATTTCATCGGGTACGCAATCACAATTTCAAAATTGATAAAAATCTTTATCTTTTTCATTTTGGATGTGTTGATTACCAGATGCTTAAAGATAGATTTAGGGACAACGATCGTGTTAAAAATGGCTGGGAAAGGCATTTGAATAAACGAGCCAGAACAATTTCAATAATTACGAAAAGCAAAGCTATTAACGCCGATACATATCTTCCAATAGTTCGAATCATACAAACACTTATACGTCCAATTTATGCTTGGAACAAGCCATCAATGGTGGGTTATAAATTAGTAGTGAAAATTCCCGAACGTTTTTTGAAGTCGCCTCTTTGTTAGATATTTTAAATAATGAAAGTAGAAAACGAACCAATCGATGTAGTTATTTCGTGGGTGGATGGAAATGACCCACAGCATAAACAAAAAATGCAACCTTATCTGGCCAAATTGGGTCGGATTAGCGACGATTTGTCGGGGCCTACACGTTTTCGGTCGGTTGGTGAAATCTTTTATTGTGTCGCATCCATTTTTCGTTTTGCCCCTTTTGTACGAAAAATATTTATTATTACCGATAATCAGAATCCAAATTTAGATATATTTATACAACAAAATTTTCCGGAAAGTAAAATTCAAATTGAAATTGTAGATCATAGCGTGCTTTTTAGGGGTTACGAGCCTATTTTACCTATATTTAATAGTCGAGTTATCGAAACATGCACCTATCGTATTCCGGGATTGAGTGAGAATTACGTTTACTTCAACGACGATTTTTTTCTGGTTCGACCCGTAAAAAGAGAAGATTGGTATAGAGATAATAGTACTGTAGCTTACGGACATTGGCGAAACATCTGGCTCGATAAACTGCTATGGATAATAAAACCATTGAGAAATGGGCATAAACCCGTAGGATTTAAAGATTCCATGCTTTTGTCTGCATTAAAATTAAATCGAAAATGGAAATATTTTCATTTAGAACATATTCCACATCCGCTTAAAAAAAGTGTTTTAGAAAGTTTTTTTGCAAAAAATCAGGAGCTGTTTTTATCAAATATATCGTATAAATTCCGAAGTGCTAAGCAATTCAACACACAAGCATTGTATTACTTATTGATGTTCGATGCAAACAGAGCTATTCTAACTTCAACCAAAAATATTTTTCTTTACATAAAACCTGTAAAAAGAGGTGCGGATTTCGTAAACCGCAAGCTTATTACTTTTGCTCAAAATAATGATATAAAATTTTGCTGCATAGGTTCATTAGATTTGGCTAAAGATGCGGATAAAAAGGAATTGTTATCGTGGTTAAAAGACATATTGAAAATTAAATTTTAAATGAATATACAAGCTGCCAAAATATCTGTCATTATTCCCATATATAATGATGAATTGTATTTGAGAGATGCTTTAAGCTCCATTCAACAACAAACGTTTGCTAATTTTGAATGTATTTGTGTGAACGACGGCTCGGTTGATAAATCCGAAAAAATTATTGATGAATTTGTACAAAACGACAGTCGTTTTTTGAAAATAAATAGAGCTAATGGAGGCGTATCGGCTGCACGAAATACAGGTTTAGCTGCTGCTAAAGGGGAATTCATTTACATGATGGATCACGATGACTTAACTCCTAATTATACCTTAAAAAAATTAATTGATGCTGCCCAAAAATACAATGCAGACTTGGTTCGTGGAAGAATGATGATGATTGCCGAAGATTGCAAATTAGAACAACTACCTAAAGATGAAATAAATAGCACCGAAATATTATATACAAACCCTCTTACAGATTATTACCGATATATGCGGGGTAAAAACAAAAGATGGTACTATGTATGGATGTGTTTATTCAAAAAGTCGACTTTGAAAGATGTAAAATTTGTAGAAGAATTACGTTCTGGAGGCGAAGATTTTTTATTTACCTTTGACGTGGTAGCAAATATCAAAAATTTTGTACAAATAAGCGATATAGTAGCTTGTCATCGTTATTCGAAAATCAGCGTAACGCTAAATGGCTACAATCCGCAGCTTTTTTTTGGAATTAGCCAAGTTGTAGTTCCTTATATTTATCAAAAATATGCTCTCGATACCAAAATTGATAAACGATTGCTGTGGTGGGTATATCACAAGGAATCGTATGCCATTTATAGGTTCTTAATTCGGAATATAATTAGAAGAGATGATGCAAAATCACACATTAAGGCAACTGAAATTTTACGAAGTATGGTAGGTACACCTGCATTTGATGAAGTAAAGAAAAGATGGAATTTTCGACAAAAAATATTCTTTCGACTCGTATTAAACCAAAAGTACGAATTAGCCAGAAGGTTTAAAATTTTTATATAGGCTTGAACGTAAACGGATTAATTGTTATCAAAAACATGAATATATATTTTAGTCAATTTTTTTAATTACATTCAAAATATGATTTCAATCATTATTTGTTCGAGGAATAAGGAGATTTCAACAGCATTAGAAGAAAATATAAAATCTACAATAGGTGTTGAATATGAAATAGTTACAATAGATAATTCCGAAAATAAATACTCGCTGTTTTCAGCTTATAATTACGGTGTAACACTGAGTAATTACCCTTATTTGTGTTTTGTACACGAAGATGTTTTTTTTCGAACCAACGAATGGGGAATTAAATTAATCGGGCACTTAAATGAAGATAAATGTGGAATTATAGGAGTGGCAGGAGGTAAAATTGCCACAAATGTTCCAGCACAATGGTCGAACGAAAATCGCTATATCCATATAATTCAGCATTATAAAAATGCAAAAAAAACGGCTTTTTTAAAAGAGCCTAAATATAGCTTAAGGCCTTGTGAATCAGTTATTTTTGTCGATGGTGTCTTCTTATCTGTGCGTCGAGAATTATTTTCACAGCTTAAATTCGATGAAAGTATAGGAGGATTCCATAGTTACGATTACGACATTTCAATCCAAGCCATTGTGGCTGGCTATAACAATTTTGTAGTTTATGATATATTGCTCGAACATTTTTCTGCCGGTTTCAAAGATGATAGCTATTACAATAACTTGATAAAAGTTTATAAAAAATGGGCTCAACACTTGCCGTTATATACTTCTGATATAGCGAACGAAACAAATAATGATATTCAGAAGATTGAAAAGAAAAGACTAAAAAAGCTCATTCGACGAATGGCTAAAACAGGATTTTCGACGAAAGAGATTGCAAAAATCGCAACGAATTTTATTGAAATCCTCAAAACGAAAGGAATTATATTAGATGTCAAATTTATAAAACTAAACGTGTTTTTTATCAAATTGTATAAATCAATGCTATTTTATAAATAATAAAATATTATACGGAATGACTCAATCAAAGGGCACAAAAAAACTTATTTTAATTAAGCCAAATGGTAATTCGAGCAACAGGCTGGTGCAAAATTTTCATTTTGAAGTGTTTTGCAAAGAACACAATATTAAGTTCCAAAACCCGACCTTTTCGGATATGGCGAACTATTATGTAGACCCTTGTTCGTCGGAAACAAATCGTTTTTTAAATTTTTTACAAATAGATTTGTTAGGACCAATATTTCATCATAGTAAATTTGTAAAAAAAGTATTCTCCATAGTTTGGATAATTTCAAAATTTGGATTTTTAAAGCTTGTACGTTTCGATAGAGCAAAGCCCAATTGTGAACAAAGACTTTTGAAAGCTTTCGGAAAAAATGACATTGTTTATGCTGGTGGCTGGGCTTTTAGAGTGCCTGAATTGGTGGAAAAACACAAGAGTGAAATGGCACTTAAATATGCACTTAAACCTGATTTAATTAACAAAAATGAATTTGTAACTAAGGTAGAAGATTGCAAATCAAATGGGTATACATTAATCGGAATACATATTCGTAGAGGTGATTATAAAACATGGAAAAAAGGTGCGTATTATTACGACGATGAAATGTATAAAAGCCAAATGGACAGTATTTCTAAACAATTATTGAAACAAGGAATAGAAAAGCAACTATTTATCTTATTTTCAAATGAATCGCTTCAATTCGAACAAACACCCAACTTATTAATTTCTAAAGAAAATTGGTTTATCGACCATTATGTGATGTCTCTATGCGACTATTTAATAGGGCCGCCAAGTACATTTACACTTTGGGCAAGCTTAATAGGACAGGCTCGACTTTTTCATATTCTTGATAAAACTGAATTAGTAAAGATATAAATAAGTTATTTAATCAACATTTATTTTACAGCCATTTTGTTGCGCAATGTCGACTCGATGCGAAGAAAAATTAATTCGACATAAATAAAAACCAACATCCAGCGGTCGATTCTTCTGCCGGTTAATCGTACAAAATGCTTTACAATAGGTATTATTTCATTGAACGACATTCGTGAACGCACTAATCTTTTTTTGAACCTTCGAATTGTTTTTTTCTCTGCTTTGTATAGCACATTATTTATAAAATCTTCGTCGTAAGTTAAATCGAAAAATGGCAAATACGGATTCCATTTCCTATGAAATGAAAGTATTGCTTCGATATAGGATTTATCAAAGTTTCCAAGCGAAAAATGTCTGATATCAATGTCGAAAACCATGTAATTCTGATAGCCGCTTTTTGCAGCTTGTAAACAAATGTCCAAATCGTAACAATGAAACCCTCCCAGTTGTACATCGAACGATATTTTATCAAACAAAGCTTTGTTTGCACACATAAATACACCATCTAGCACCACACATTCTTCCTTAACGTTTTGAGGATTGGTCGGACGAAGTGTTTTTGCATCAACGCGCTGATTATTTTTAGTATAGTGTGAGTTAATAATGTTTCGCATGGACTCAAACGATGACCAATCGTACGGTACGCGTAACACAGCCCGCCCTCCTGCCACACCGATAAAACCAATATCAGGCGTTTGTAAATGTCCAATAACCCTAAGCCCCCAATCTGTAGTAACAAATTCTACATCCTCGTGCACAAAGCATAATTTAGAGAATTTGCTTAAAGAAACGCCACGGTTGTATGCCGAAAAAATATTGTAATCATTATTTGAATTATCAATGACTACCAATTCGTAAACACAACCTACAGTTTCCTGAATATTGTTTTTAAATGAATCGGATAAAATCCCAATTTTCGAGCAAATAATGATTGAAAGCATTGTAATAGAATACGCTAAGTGCTTTTAAATAATTATACAAACTACAAATATACAAAACAACTACGATTTTTGACTTTCAAGGCCTATAATTTCCCCGTAACTACGAAGGATAAGCACCATTAGAAATGCAAAAATAAAACTGAATGAACCAGTAGCAAACATATCGAATACTGACTGATAAGCACAAAGTGCAAGTGCAAAAACAGCAAAAATTCGATTACTTTGGTCTACAATAAATGCAGGAAAAATATACAGGAATAACAGTATGATAAGTCCAAAAATTCCAAATTCCATTAAAGTCTGAATGTATTGGTTATGGCAGTCGACATGTCTGAAATTTGAAGTGTAACTTTTAATTGCATCATCCTGATTTTTCACTCTTTCAACATCAAAGGCAACTTGGGCATCGCTTACGCCAAGTCCGAATACTGGATTATTGATGAAGACATTAAACCCACTATGCCACAAAAAGATCCGCGGTTCACCTTTGAGTTCGTTTGTAGACATTCGATTATGGCTTTTTATAATGTAGATGGAAATTAAAGGAACGATTAATAAAACGGCATACACAATCGCTTTTTTTCGTCTAATTATTTCATACGAAATTAATGAAATGAACAACAAAACGCCAGCAGTAAAGCCACTACGCCCCTCTGTATGTGATAAAATAGCTAAAATGAAAATTAGAATTGCAATTAAAAATCCATGATACCAAAAAGACAGTTTATTCCAATTCATTTTGAGCAATCCCCAACCACTTAAAAGAGCCAAATTCAGATAAAAATCGAAAATCATGTGTCCATTTACATATTTAACCCTCATAGCAGTAAATAGTTCTGCTCGATTAGATTGCAAAATGAAATCGCTAATATGTACTCTTAATATGACATAAATTATGGTAATTAACGAAGTGAAAATAAAAGCATAAAGAAAATATTTAAGTTTAAATAAATGATTAAAGCCCAATAGACCAACAATACCAAATACAAATAGTGATAGTCGTTTTTCAATTAATAACTGTGTATATTCGCTGCTATTCTCAAACAACAGATAGATGAATGTTAGTAGAAAGAAAAATAACATTACTGAAAAATAGATTGCCTTTTTATCAAACTTAAAATTCTGAATCTTTTTATCAGTAAAAATTTCAATAATGTACGATCCAAAAAATACTATCAGAACGATCCTGTCGAATGTAAAATCGGAATACATAAACCCTAAAATCAAGCAAAGAGCCGATATGAGATTTATATAATTGATAATTATTGGGAATGTAAATTTATTCATCTATTTTAATTTATTTCTTTACTCTTGGGAATAGTATCCCACGCTTACTAATTTTAACTGAAAAACCGACATTGTTGCTATAAGCTTCGCCAATATCTATACCTACCGAAATGCCCGCATCCAAATGAAATATATTTTCGAAATGCTTATTTATTTCGAAAAGCATATTTGTTGATTTTATTTTCGTTTCATTCGGATAGCTGGAGTAATTGCCATAATTATTTATAAATGAGCTAAGAACTTTGAAAAAATAATGTTTGTATTCACCCTCAATGCCAAAATGTTGAACCTGCACCCGATTGTTTAAAATCTGAAACTCCTTATTTTTATTGTAAACAGGAGAAGTTATAAAAGCTGTACCAATAGTCCGTCCGTAATGTGTCCAGCCATTCTGATATAAATAATTATTAAAATAGCTATCGGCGCCGCCATAAACCACACCATCCATATCGTGAAACGGACCCGATTGGTCGGTAGTATTCAAATACTCGTATAAAATCTTTTTAATGAAAGGAAATTTCTTAGTTTTAATTGAAACTCCCCAAAGTCCATCAGCCACATTTACCGAGTTCCACATTATTCTTATGGGTTTATCCTCGGCTAAATGCTGCCAATATGCATTTAGTTCGTAATCTTTTAAAGTTAATTCTAATTTTAACCCTTGAGCTATTATGTGATTTCCACCCACATTAATCTGTTCGAAAAGCGTTGATGCTGAAGAGCCACCGCGGGCAAAAAACACATCGACAAAGTCGTTAAAGCCCGATGGTTGAGCGCCAACACCCTGAATACTTCCTCCCCACTGTGCTGCGTGGTCTAAAGAGTATTGCGCATGAATAGGGCTTCTTTTTCCTCCCACACGCACACTACCGTATTTATGGTGCATCAGCAAATTCTGCGTGTAAATCTGATCGGTAAACCAACCGTGCGATACACCGCCCTTTATTTCTATCAATCGGTTTTTGAAAAAAAGAGGCGTAAAATCTTCTATTCCAACAAAAATTTTAGGCATCGGACGTGCATTATTCGAGAACAAAAAGCCACCTCCCGAAAGTGTTTCGTCCTGATTTCCATATCTTTCTTCGCGCATACCTACACTTGCATTAAATACCCAAAATCTTCCGTTCAGATAAAGTTCGTGTAAAATTGCGGAGGTTTTGCTGGTAATATTGATGTAGGCGCTCGATACAAAATTATAGTCGAATAATTTAGTTGAAACCGATTTGTCTTTTTGTATCTTAGCAATAAAACTAAGGCTATTAGGATTAAAGGGGACCACGCCATATTGATTATTTTGTAGCCAAAAAGGAGAAGTAGAACTACTTGAAGCAATTCCATTCATTTCAATTTGATAAAGAATTGAGTCGGTTTGGGCACTTGTACTACTACCGATTAAAATAAGAAACAGTAAAACACATACGTTTATTGTCTTTTTCACACTAACATTGTTTAATGTAAATTAGGGCTCAAATTTCCATAAATCGTTCAATCTGTCTTTATCAGTTTCGCCAAAGCCAATAAAAGCATTGTTTCCAATTACAAAAGCTATGGCATTTTCGCGGCCCAAAGTTGGTATCGTACCTCTTTTGTACCACACATCTTTAATTGCATCGTATTCCATAATGTCATTGTACAAAAATCCTGTTGTTTGCGTTCCGCCATATCTTCTTCCTGTGGCTACAAAATAACGATTTTTGACTGAAAATGCTAATCCGTTAACTCGTCCATCATCTGGCATGCTTTTACGTTCTTTCCAGCTATCTGTTGTGGGAAAATACTCCCACCAATCATTCGTATTCGAACCATAATATCCAGTTCCATAAAAACATCTATCTCCATCGGAACAACTTACACCTACGACACGTTTTTTTCCTGGAAAATCGGACATTTGCTCCCAAATATCATTTTTTGTATCATAGCGCCATAAATCGCTGAATTTATAATTATCAACGCCAAAGCCAAGTACGTAAATCCATTGACGGTACACAAAACTTGAACACGAAACTACGGGAGAGTCCAATTCTGGAGTTTTTTTTGGAAAATCAGCTTTTTTACTCCATTTATCATTTTCTGGATCGTACATCCAAAAATCTTCGAAAGAAGTTGTGTCGTTTAAATAAATACCAATACCCGAATTGTAACCAAAACCAAGGTATGCCTTTCCATCAACCACTTCGGCAATAGCACCCACTCTTGGTTTGCCAGGAAATTCTGCTTTGCGTAGCCACGAATTATCTGAGGGATCGAACTGCCAACAATCGGTAAGCCCAACACAATTCTTTGCTCCTTGACGGCCTAAAGCGATGTAGGCTTTGTTGTTAATAACAAATGAAGAGGCAGAAGCCCGTTCTAAATTAGCGGGAATTTGAATAGATTTCGGTGAAATATCTGGGTAAGGAGAATCAACTGTATCAATGCATGAAGCAAATACAGTTGAAAAAATAAAAAGCGTAATTCTAAAACTCATTTCGATGTTTTCGAATGCCTAGTTTTGGTACACTTTTACCCAATCGACTTCCAAAAGTCCTTCGTCGCCATCCGATTTTTGGGGCAAAAATGAATTGAAAACTAAAAACATTTCTTCTT
>JAIFKX010000068.1 GCA_020049335.1 Paludibacter sp.
ATCGAAATTGCTTTTTCGAACCAGCCAACTAATTCGCTGTTAACGCCTGTTTTCCAAAGAGGATTGCTTGCTTTTAAAAATTCTTTTTCAAAAATTGTATTGAAATAATCGCCCCTGAAACCTATCCAGTATTCGTCCCAACCCGTCGCGTTGTTCGGTTTGTAGCTATGCCATTCGCGGGGTTTTATCAAAAAGAGATCGCCTTCGGTAATCGCAATTTCAGTGCTGTTTTCAGTTTTCAGCACACCACTACCTTTGGTAATATAAACCAGCATAAATTCGTCGATAATTCTGCCTTTTAACGGGTTAAAGTAATACAACGGAGGATGGTAGGTGTGTGGATAAACGCTGTTTGGCGGGTAAGATGTAGTTCCGGTAGTGGTAGCATAAATGCCCCAGTCCGTATCTCTTTCGTTGCAAATTAAATAATGTGTTCGGATTGAATTCATATAATTTGTAGCACCAGCAAAAAGCAGTTTATCAAAACATGTAAGTAGAAGTATCGGATTAACTATATTTTTGCAAATATAATATAATCTGTTCGGATTATAATGCAATATACAAATGATTAAAAGAACAATTTTCATAATGCTGTTAATTCCGATTGTAACTTTCGGTCAGCAAAATCAATTAGCGGATAGCGCAACTTATCTTTCGGATGTCAAAAATGACCTTCAGGTAAAATGGAGCAAAAACAGAACCATAAATCTGGTTTTTCACGGTCATAGTGTGCCCTCGGGCTATTTCAGAACACCTATTGTAAATACCTTGGGAGCATATCCGCATCTTGTTCTCAAAAAACTGAAAGAGCAATATCCTTATGCAGTTGTTAATACAATAGTTACAGCTATTGGTGGCGAAAATGCCGAGCGAGGTGCATTGAGGTTTGATTCGGATGTGTTGTCGCTTAAAATGGATGTGTTATTTATCGATTATTCGCTTAACGATCGAAATATTGGACTTGAACGTGCCTACAAAGCGTGGGACGAAATGATAAAGAAGGCGCTTGCTAAAGGTATAAAAGTAATTTTACTTACACCGTCGCCCGATACCAAAGTTGATTATGCAAATCCCGATAATGAATTGGCAAAACAAGCCGCACAAGTACGTAAACTTGCAGTCGAAAACAATGTAGGATTGGTGGATAGTTATAATGCCTTTGATTTTTTATATACAAATACAACCGAACTCGATAAATACATGTCGCAAACCAACCATCCTAACGAGTTAGGACATGCGTTAATTGCTACTGAAATTATGAAATGGTTTTAAATTAAAATTAGTTTGAAAATGATTAAAGCAGGATTATTTGGAGTCGGGTTGGATACCTATTGGGCTCAGTTTGACGGATTGCTCGACAATCTGAAAAAATACCAGGGGCAAATTAAAAACCAAATCGAACAGTTTGGTGTAGAAGTGATAGATGGTGGGATGGTGGATAATCCCGTAAAAGCCCGCGATGCAGCCGATCTATTCCGCACAAGCGATATAGAAGTCCTTTTCCTATATGTTTCCACTTATGCGCTTTCGTCAACTATTTTGCCCGTGGTACAAAAAGCCAAAGTGCCGGTAATAATTCTCAACTTGCAACCCGTTGCAGCATTGGATTATGCTGCGTTCAATAACCTGAAAGACCGCGGAAAAATGACCGGCGTGTGGTTGGAACATTGTCAGGCTTGCTCGGTGCCCGAATTTGCATCGGTGCTCAATAGAGCCGGCATTGGTTACCAAATTGTGACCGGTTATTTGCAACAAGCTGAAGTATGGACAGAAATAGGAGAGTGGCTCGAAGCTGCACGTGTAGCCGATGCGTTACGCACTAATCGTATGGGGATTTTAGGGCATTATTATGGCGGAATGCTCGATGTTTATACCGATGTAACCAAACAAGCTGCTGTATTTGGTACTCATTTCGAAATACTGGAAATGTGTGAGTTGAAAAAACTACGCGATGAAGTAACCGATGAAGAAGTTGCAGCAAAAATAAGAGAATTTTATACGGCATTTGATGTGGTTTCGGAATGCGAGAACCTTGGCTCCATGGCGTATTATTACGAAGGCGAATCAGGCAATGATTACGAAAATATTGTAACCTCGGTTATTGCAGGAAACACTTTACTAACAGGCAAAAACATTCCCGTTGCGGGCGAATGTGAGGTAAAAAATGCGCAAGCCATGAAAATAATGGCTGAATTTGGTGCCGGTGGTTCTTTTTCGGAGTTTTATCTGATGGATTTCAACGACGACGTAGTGATGCTTGGTCACGATGGTCCTGCCCATTTTGCCATTGCCGAAGGGCGTGTAAAACTAGTTCCGCTGCCCATTTACCACGGAAAACCAGGCAAAGGATTATCTATTCAAATGACCGTAAAACACGGGCCGGTTACTTTACTATCGGTGGTTGAAGGCAAAGACGAAGTATATTTGTTGGTAGCCGAAGGCGAATCGGTTGAGGGACCCGTACTGGAAATTGGCAATACCAATAGTCGTTACCGATTCAATAAAGGCGCCAAAAAATTTATGGACGAATGGTCGAAACAAGGACCTGCGCACCACTGCGCTATTGGTGTAGGTCATATAGCAAGTAAAATTGATAAATTAGGTAAACTGACCGGAATAAAGGTAGTTGTTATTTAATATAAAAAAGTTTATTTTGTAAAAGTAAGTTTGATTTAAAAATATCGAACTTACTTTTTTTTATTTGGGCTCATTATATTCTTTATTTTGTACTGTTAAAATTCAGAAACAACTCATTTTCAGTGCTCTTAGTTGTTAATGTAACATTTTTATACGTTAATGTAACAATATCGAAACGTAATTTGAGTAATCACATATACTTTTGTGTACTGAAAATCTGCATATCTAATCAACTTTTTATTAATATGACGAATAAAATCACAAAAAACAGTTATCGTAAGCTGTCTTTATTTTTTTTGTTTTTACTTGCATTCCCGGTGCTACATGTAATGGGTCAACATTCCGGTATTGGTGGAACGGTTCTCGATAACACGGGCGAAACAATTATTGGTGCAAGTGTAAAAATTAAGAATAGTACTATCGGCACAATAACCGATATGGATGGTAAATTCAACTTTCCGTCGGTAGCCCAAAAAACCACTGTCGAAATAAGTTATGTTGGTTTTGAAAAAGCGGAAGTTGCATTATTACCCGGAACGCATTTGAAAATCACACTTCAATCCAAAGAACAAGTTTTAAGCGAAGTTGTGGTTGTAGGTTATGGAACTCAAAAAAAGATAAATGTAACCGGCGCATTGGCTACGGTAAGTACGCAGGAAATGTTGAAATCACCGGTTATTAATGCTTCGCAGGCACTTGTAGGTAGAGTTTCGGGGGTGTTTTCGCGTCAAATTTCGGGGCAGCCGGGCAACGATGATGCCAGTTTCAAAATTCGCGGGAGCGGAACTTATAATAATACGGATGCATTGGTAATTGTGGATGGTGTGGAGCGCGACTTCAAACAGCTCGATATGAACGAAATAGAGTCGATGACCGTATTGAAAGATGCTGCTTCGACAGCAGTGTATGGAGTGCGTGGTGCAAATGGAGTAATTGTGGTAACAACCAAACAAGGAAAAGAAGGACCAGCAAAGGTGAGCTATACGGGAAATTTTGGTATAAATCAACCTATCAATCTACCCAAATTTGTAAATAGCTACGATTATGCTTTACTTCGCAACGAAGCCGAACTAAACGACAATTCATTTTTGAAACCAGAGCAATTGAGCTACTCGGCACACGATATTGAAATGTATAAAAATGGTACCGACCCTGTTTTTTATCCCAATATCGACTGGTACAAAATGGTAATGAAAGATTATTCTTCGCAACAGCAACACAATGTGAATGTAAGTGGAGGTTCAAAGTTTGCCCGTTATTATGTGTCGCTTGGTTACCAAAATCAAGATGGAATTTATAAAAACTTCAATGAAAAATACGGCTATTCGAATAACGACAGTTATAAACGTTACAATGTTCGAACTAATTTAGATGTAAATCTTACCAATAGTACGAAATTGAATTTTAGCTTAGGAACCATTACCGGAATAAAAAATCGCGACCGCTCAAATGGTGGTTATCCCACATTATATCAATCAATTCCGGGTACAGCAGCCCTATACTCTCCGGGGTTTTCCGACGATAAGTTAGTTTATTTAGATGGTCGTCGATATTCAAATCTGATAGCAACCATGAGTACTGGTTTTATTAAATACACCGATAATGCCATTCAAACTTCGGCGGGCATTAATCAAAAACTCGATTTTATTACCAAAGGACTGAGTGCACGTGCAAAATACTCCTACGATACGCGCTATGTATATAGTGTCGAGAGAGTACGTTCACCAGCGCTTTATATATTGAAAGATACTGTTATAAACAATCAGCACGAAAATATTTACACGCTTTATCAATCAAAAGATGAGAGTATAGGCGGACTTAGCAGTACAAGTTATAGCTCACGTCTAATAAAAGAGTATTTTGAAGCAGGTATTCAATACGATCGTGCTTTTGGCAAACACAACACTTCGGCATTAATGCTTTACAATCAAAACAAAACACGTTTTGCTGTAGCTGCACCTTCTGGGGTACCGATTTCGTATTTGGGTTTGGTTGGTCGTGTAACCTACAATTACGATTCGCGCTATTTTATGGAATTTAATTTGGGCTATAATGGGTCCGAAAACTTTGCCGAAGGCCGTAGGTTTGGTTTGTTTCCTGCCATATCGGGTGGTTGGGTTGTAAGCGACGAAAGCTTTTTTAAATCTGTTTTCCCCGAATATATTGTAAGCCATTTTAAACTACGCGCTTCGTATGGCGAAGTAGGTAACGATCAGGGAGGAAGCCGTTTTCTTTACTACCCATCGGGCTTTAAATCGTCGACAGGAGGACTTATTGGAGAAGATTTTAAAGCATTAGGTTCGTATTACGAAGATAAATTGGGGAACCCTTACATAACTTGGGAAAAAGCTAAAAAACAAAATTACGGTATTGATTTAAAGTTATTTAAGCAAAAGTTAAACTTCAATTTTGATTATTTTTCCGATTCGCGAAACGATATTTTGGATAACAGAGAAACCATACCAGTGATGTATGGAGCAACTCCGCCAACCGAAAATTTGGGTATCATGATTAATCGTGGGTTTGAAATTGATTTGGGCTGGAATGATAAATTGGGAAAGGTAAATTATTTTATCAAAGGGAATTACTCTTTTGCTCGAAACAGATTGATTTACACCGACGAGGCTTTTGATGTTTTAAATCCACACTTAGCGCGTACAGGTCGCCGTTATGGTCAGCCATTTGGCTATAAATTTATCGGATTTTTTAGCGATGCCGAGGATGTTGCCCAATCGCCATCACAATTTTCGGGAGTATCCTTGCCCGGTGATGCAAAATATGCTGATGTAAATGGCGATGGAATTGTAAACGAAAAGGATATTACACCCCTTGGTTTTCCTACATATCCCGAAGTGAATTTTGGTTTATCAGGAGGTTTTTCGTACAAAGCATTCGATTTCAGTTTCTTATTTCAAGGGGCTACCAATGTATCTATTATGATTGATGGGTTTATGCAAAAGCCCGGGGCTGAATTCGGACAGATACTTGAGACAGTAAAATACGAACGTTGGACACCCGGATCAACAACTGCTACACGCCCACGCTTAACCGTAAATTACGCCAATGCATCAAATTATTATTCATCTTCGCTTTGGCAACGCGATGCCTCGTATCTCCGATTAAAAAACATGGAAATTGGTTACAATATTGAGAAAAAGTTATTGAAAACAATTGGTATTAGCAGTATGAAATTGTACGTAAATGGACAAAATCTTTATACTTGGGATAAACTTGAAATTGCCGACCCCGAAAATGGTAAAACATCCGATCTGCAATATCCACAGTTAGTTGTATTTAATGTCGGTGTGAAGGTTAACTTTTAAATTAGTGTCGTACTGAAAAAAACATATTATAGAATGAAAAGATTCCTTAAATTTATAATCCTTGTGCTCGCTACAGGCTATGTATTTATTACACCTTCGTGCGACAGTTACCTCGAATTTCCTTTGGTGAGCGAATTCAACGAAGACTCGGTATTTTCGAAACGTGTAAACGTTGAAAAATATTTAATGCACATGTACGTTTACAATAATGCTAAGCTGCCATTTGCTTCTTCGCGTTTAGATCGTTCGTTATTGGATGCAGCCTCAGATATAGGTTCGTCGCTGTACGTACAAAGTGCTTATGGTGCACACAAATTCAATAAAGGTACTGTTACTGCCGAATGGGTTTCGAACGAAAGTATGGGTGAAGATGTGTTTTATAATCATTATAAGGCTATACGCATTGGTTGGAAACTAATCGACCGTGTAGATGAGGTGCCCGATGCCACACAGGCGCAAAAAGACCGCATCAAAGCAGATGCAAAAACCATGATTGCCATGCATTATTTCGAAATGTTGAAGCGATATGGTGGTGTTCCTTTGGTGAAAAAAGCGCTTTTAAGTTCCGGCGATGCTGCTATATTGCGATCGTCGGTTGATGAAACTTACAAATACATAATTCAGTTGTGCGATGAAGTAATTGCCGCTCCCAATTTTCCGGTTGTAATTAAAGATAAAAATGAGTTTGGGCGTGCTTCCAAAGCTTTAGCAATGGGAATTAAATCGCGTACTTTATTGCTTATTGCCAGTCCTTTGTTCAATAACAATCGTCCATATCTCGATAATTTAGGAGCAAATAGTAACCTGATTTGCCTTATGAATTTGGATAATGAACGATGGAAAATGGCTGCCGATGCAGCATTACAAGCTATCGATTCGTGCGAATCTGGTACTGGTGGAATGATGTTGACAAATACGGGAAATAATGATATGAATTATACAAACGCTTATCAACAATTTCCATCCAAAGGCAATACCGAAATGATAATGGTGTTTTTGGGTTCAGCAACCAATAATTTTTTAAATTGGAAGCCACGTGGAGCGCCATTTAATGGATTTTCGTCGAACGTGCCTACTTTTAATTATGTGGAAATGTTTCAAAAGAAAGATGGCACATACCGCGATTGGGATAACGACACTATTTCGCCCGTGAATCAACCAAGCTATCCTTACAAAGACCTCGACCCACGTTTTGCACAAATCATTGGTTTCAATGGCCAAATTTACCCCGAATTAACTACTACAAGTTTAGAAGTGTACGATGATGCGGCCGGTAATCCTTCGGGCAAAAACGGAAAAAAGGCTAATGCGCAATTTACGCATTATTTAAATAAATTTATATATGGTTATCTTGATAATACAAGTTTTACAGCTCCAAAGGCATGGCGACCATACACTCCGTATTTACGTCTTACAGAGCTATATCTGAACAGAGCAGAGGCTTTAAACGAATATTATGGTAACGAAGATTCAAAACCGGTTGATGAGGTTTATGCCCGAATAAATGCCATTCGTCAACGCTCGGGGATGTTGGATTTGGACGAAAATGTATTTAATACCAAAACCAAAGTGCGTGAACTTATTCAGCGCGAAAGAGCCATTGAGCTTGGTTTCGAAGATAGCCGCTTTTTCGATTTGAAACGTTGGCGACTTGGCAATAAATTCAGAGGTCCGATTTATGATTTGAAAATTAAAAAGCTGGCAAACAATCGCTATACATTTACAAAATACGTATACGAAGTAAGACCCTGGTTCGAAAACTATTATCTACATCCTTTCCCTGTTTCGGAAGTAAATAAGCAATATGGATTAATTCAAAATCCGGGCTGGTAACTAATGCTAATATTATTAAGTGAAAAAATTATGCATAATAACAATAAATATCGCACTAAAATTTTTACAGCGTTTTTGCTAATGCTGTTTCCGGTGATGACATTGTCGGCGCAACTCAAAACTTACAGAGCACTCGTTGTTGATGAAAACATACAGCCCATTGCAGGGGCCAATGTACAGGTTAATGGCAATAAGCTTCCGGTATCTTCGTCGGCAAAAGGCATATTGGTATTCGAAGCCGAAACAACTGCTTCTGTATTAATCTCAAAAACAGGTTATATTGCCGAGCTTATAACAAAGTCGAACGATGATCCTTTTGTGGTGTTGCGTACAGATTTAAAACAATCGAAAATGACGATTGGGTATAGTTCTGTAGCAAAAAGTAAAAACACCGCATCGATTTCGACCATCGAAGGCGAAAGCTTACACAATTCAGTTTCGGCAATGGGAACAGCGCTTTATGGCAAAATTCCCGGACTGTTCATGCAGCAAGGTTCGGGCGAGCCCGGCGACGATCAACCGTTGTATTATTTTATTCGTGGCACCATTACCTATGGTTCGGCAAGTAATCAGCCTTTGGTTATGGTCGATGGTTTTGAACGCGATATAAATACCATTCAGGTAGAAGATGTACAATCGGTATCGGTTTTGAAAGATGCCGCTGCAACTGCAATTTACGGTGCTCGTGGTGCAAATGGCGTTCTTCTGGTAACTACCAAACGAGGTTCCGAAGGTGCTATAAAAGCCACTGTTTCTGTTCAGGCAGGTATTGAAATGCCAGGCGTTTTACCACAATTTTTATCGTCGTACGATTTTGCAAAAAAATACCGTAAAGCCTACGAAATGGACGGTCTGCCGTTGGCTTCGCTGCATCCACGCTACGATACCAAAAATATGGAAAACTATAAAACAGGTAATCCTTATTATTATCCCAATATTGATTGGTTAAGCGAGATGATAAAACCAAGCTCAACCCGTCGCCAAACTGATGTGCAGGTATCGGGAGGTAACTCAATAGGTCGGTATTTTGTTTCGATGAACTATTTAGGATCCGAAGGATTGTATAAAAACACCCAATCGCCTCAGGGCTGGAATAGCAATGCTTCTGTTGACCGCTTTCGCTTCCGATCCAATATGGATGTAAATATTAAACCAAACTGGACCTTGCGTGCCGACATATCGGGACAAATTGATACCAAAATTCGTCCGGTAATGGCTACAACCGATTTTTGGAACTTACTCTACAAAGCGCCGGGCAATCAATTTCCAATTGTTGCCAATGGGTCGGTGTATGGTGGTGGCGCGGGCAATACGGTTAATCCAATGGCCGAAGTGCAGCACAGAGGTTACCGCAGGTTAAACGAACGTACCATTATGTCGAATGTAGAAACAAAATACGACATGAGCGATATAGTGGATGGACTGAAAGTAGGACTTCGATTTGGTTACGACAATACCTATTCGAACCGTGAAGGCTGGTCTCGTACGTATCAGGTGCAGGATGTGTTCACCGGACTTAGTGTGGATAGCGTTCCAATTGCCGGAAATATTGTGGGTAATGCAGGGTCATTTAGCTATTTTGGCCCCGATAGCGATGGACAAAATGACCGTATGACCATTGAAGCATTTAGCGAATATAATCGTACTTTTTCTGATAAACATACGGTGGATGCCATGTTGATGTATCATCAGGATAAATACATACTTGATGGTGACCCCAAAGCGTATGCTTACCAATTTGGTGGCGGAAAAGTTGGGTATGATTTCAAACAAAAATATTTGGCTGAGTTTTCGTTTTCGTATAGTGGAACCGAAAATTTCACCAAAGAGAATCGTTTTGGCTTTTTTCCGGCGCTCTCAGCCGGTTGGGTTATTTCCGAAGAAAATTTCCTGAAAAATTCGAAGGCAATAGATTTTCTGAAATTCCGTGCTTCGGCAGGTATGGTTGGTAACAGCGCTGTAGGCGACAGGTTTACTTATGTTAAGCAGTATGTTGGCGGCAGTAGCTGGGCTTTTGGAAGTGCCAATACAGCTGCATCGGGTTTGGTGGAAGGCACCTATCCGAATGTAAACTTCTCGTTCGAAAAAGCTTATAAATACGAAATGGGTATTGAAGCTAATTTATTTAAAAACTTAATGGCTTGGGCTAATGTGTATTACGAGCGACGTGCCGATATTTTAACAAGTAGCACAAGTATAACTCCCGGAATTTTTGGTGGCGAAATTGCAAATATTAACGCCGGAATTACGCAACGCAAAGGAATTGAATTTGCTGTTGCTTATAACAAACAAACCCGCGATTGGGGTTTTAAAGTGGGCGTAAATGGTGCTTATAATGTGAATAAAATTATCTCGATTAACGAAGAACCTAAACCTTATAGTTATTTATCGCTTCAGGGCACACCCATTTCGCAACCGTTTATGCTCGAGGCAGTAGGCTTTTTTGCTGATGATACTGAGATTGCAGATAGTCCGTTTCAATCCTATGGCGAAGTGAAACCCGGAGATATTAAGTACAAAGACCAGAACGGTGATCAAATAATCAATGATTTAGATAGAAAGCCTTTAATGAATGGATTTCGACCAAAAGCGGAATTTGGTTTCGACCTGGCGCTTCGTTACAAAGGTTTTGAATTTGTTGCCTTTTTACAATCGCAACTCGGACGAAGTGTCAACCTGAGTTCCAATCCGGCCATTTTCCATTCGTTACAGAGCGGTTCGTCGCGTATTTCTACCTTTGCAGTTAACTCGTGGACACCCGAAACTGCTACAACAGCCGATTACCCACGTTTGACTACGCTTGCTAATTCAAATAATTATCAAGAGTCTACTTTTTGGTATCGCAATGGCAATTTCGTACGCTTGCGTAATGTCGAAGTGGCCTACTCGCTACCTCAATCGCTTTTGGCAACAACAAAAATTAAAAATGTACGACTTTTTGCAAGAGGTTTAAACCTGCTTACATTAGATAATTTAGATATGGTCGACCCCGAAGTGCTTACAGGTTACCCGGTTATGAAATCGTATAACTTTGGTTTAAATGTTCAATTTTAAATAACACCGAAAGATGCAAAACATAAAATTAAATAGCCTGTTGGCAATTGTTGTCATTACAATAACTCTATTTTCATCCTGCGACTTTACCGAGTCGGACATGTTGGCTTTCAAAAAGGAAGAAGATGTGGTTCGTAATATGGCTAATCTTACATCAACAATTAATAATGTATACTCGTATCTGCCTGATGGTTACGATCGTATAGGTGCCTCAATGCTGGCAGCTGCTTGCGACGAAGCCGAAGATGTGAATGACATGGAAAGTATTCAGAATTTTAATTCGGGAAACTGGAATGCTTTTTCGAACCCCGAAGGAAGTGTGTGGACGCGAAATTATACAGGGATACGTAAAGCAAATGTTTTTTTGGATTTACTCGAAAAAGCGGATTGGACTTATCTTAAAGTAGGTACGCCTGACGAATATGCTCGCCGTGAGAAATTAACAAAAATGCACCGCTACGAAGCTCATTTTTTGCGTGCATTTTTCTATTTCGAACTCATTAAACGTTACGGCGGTGTACCTTTGGTTACACGTTCTTATGATCCTTTTGTTGAAGCAGATTCATTGAAGTCGTTGCCTCGTGCCGATTTTGCAAAGTGTGTTGATTATAT
>JAIFKX010000241.1 GCA_020049335.1 Paludibacter sp.
TTTACTAAATTAGTACACTATAAGGCAAATATTTAAATTTGAGCATCATGAAGGATATAATTTTTTTAGTAGCAGTCATTTTTCTTTTTACTTTTAACGCTATGGCACAGCCTACAGCTTTACCACATAAATCGTGCATAAACGTGTTAAGCTACGGCCAAAATATAAATGATGGGGTAACAGATGCAACAGATGCCATCGATGCAGCCATTGATTACATTATGAGTGAATCTAATATTTCCACACGTTCAGTTTTATATTTCCCTGCGGGAACTTATAAGGTGAGTCGTTCTGTTGGATTTAGACACGTAAATATGAATATAACGAATGGAAATGGTAACGGTATAATTTTTTGGGGTGAAAACAAAAGTACCACAAAAATCAAATTAACCGATGATAATCCTCTATTTCAAGACTTTAACAATCCACGTCCTGTCATTACTTTTGCAAACGACACCATTAATTTAGGCACATATACTAATATTGCTTTTATGAATAGCCTAATAAATATGACCATTGATGTGGGCGGTGGAAATCCTGCTGCAATTGGTGTTCGCTATATAGCAAATAATCAGGGCACAATAAGAGATGTTGATATAATAACTACTGACCTTACTAAAAGAGGGGTTACAGGTATTGACATGATGTATGCAAAAATACCCGGACCTGCATATTTGAATAATATCACGATAACAGGTTTTGATTATGGTATGAAGCTCGACCATCAAAACTACGCCACTGTAATGGAAAATATACAGATAAATGACACTAAATTAGCTGGTATCTACAACAAAGAACATGTAGTATCAATTAACAAACTAAATGTAAAAAGCAATTCTGGTAAAGGCATAATAAATGATAATGTGAACGGAGTATTTACGCTTCTTAATGCTAATTTTCAAATTCCAAGTAATCAAGTAGCAGTTAAAAATACAGGTTATGTGTTGTTGAAAAATATTACTAAACCCAATGGAGGTAATACTTATGAAAGCACTGAGAAAACCTTAACAACTGCAATTGATTTTTATGTCAAAAACCCCTACGATTGCTTGTACTCAAACAACACTTTAGATCCGGCTATGATAATTGAGCCCGAAGATGAACCTATCGAGGCTTATGATGACACTACAAATTGGGTGAGTGTTACCGATTTCGGATACACACCGGGATCACTATCACTATCAAACGAAACAGATTGTGGTCCGGCTATTAAATCGGCAATAGCTTACATGAATGCGAAGGGCAATGAAAATAAAACGACCCTTTATTTTCCCAGAGGTATTTACAAAATCAATACAAACAATATTGAAATTTATGGCAATGTAAAACGTATAGTAGGTTCATGGGCTTCTATAATGACATTGCAATATGTTGAAAAGGAATCCGATCCACTATTTATTATCGATAACACTAAATTTAATAATCTAATTATTGAGGCAATGAATTTTTCGCCACAAGGGTCTAAAACTATAGATCGACGAAAAAAATGTGCTGTATTTGAAAATAGATCATCTAAAAATGTAGTATTGCGTAATATTTATGTTGGTCATGGTAAAGCTTACTATAATAACGGTGCGTCAGGTCAGTTATTTTTGAGTGATGTGGCAGCGCTTAGCCAGCGTTATTATAATCCGGATAATATTAAGGAGGTGGTTTTCCCTGAAGCTCAACCACAGTTCGATTTTGGAAATCAGACAGTTTTTGCTCGTCAGCTAAATCCAGAGCAAAATAGTACGCACATAATTACCGACAATGGTAAAGTTTGGATTTTAGGCATAAAAAGCGAAGAGCCTGGTATTGTAGTTCATGCTCGAAATAACGCTGTTCTGAACTTGTACGGCGGTACAATTTTGCCAAGTTTTCAGGTTGGTATGGAGCCAATAATAAAAATTGAAAATTCGCAAGCTTTTGTTTCGTGTGCCGAACATGTTTCTAAAGATAAGTACGATCAACTGGCCTATTATTATAATATAATTGAAGATGTGAGAGGTGAGAATTCAAAAATGTTAAACCTCGAAAGCACCTATAAGCGAAATTCTAATTACGCTTCGGTTATCACCTATTACATGACAAACTCGAAAAGTGAAAATTCTTCAGGACTCGAATCGAATCATTCTTTAAAAGGTAATAAATTATATCCTGTACCAACTCAATCGATACTACATTTCGAATTGGATAATGTGTATAATAATTACAGCCTTTTCCATTTGAGTGGACAAAAAATTCAGGAACAAAAACTGTTATCTCAAAAAGGCGAAATTCTTCTTGGTGATGTGCAGGCAGGCATGTATATACTGCGTTTCAGTGCCCCTACCTACAACTCTAACCATCTCATTACAATTGAATAAATAAGTTGTAACTCTTTGTTGATGTATCGGTGATTACTATCAGTTACAATTGTTAACTGATAGTATTAGCACCTGCTTTATGTCTTTTTATTAACCTATAAAAATTATTGCCTATGGTTGATGACTATTGAGTTTAATGTGTTATATTGTTGCAACTTTATATCTATATGTTTGATTTATATTTAGTTGCGCATACAATTTATTCGCTTATAAGTTTATATTTCTTTAAATAATTTATATTCATGAAAAAAAAATCATTTAATACGTGGAGTTTATCACAACTCATTACGACAAGGGACACCAGAATTATTAAATTCGTATTTGCGCTATTTATTCTTGTTGGTTCCAAAATGTTAGCATCTGAAACAAATATGCAGCATACAAAATTTGTTTCGCATAACACAAACGAGTATATGTTCGGTATTAATGCCGAAGCTGACAACAATAGTTTGTATATGAAAGTGGCTCAAAACAGCACTGATGGTAAACAGAAAAAAATTACCGGAAAAGTTATTGATAATAAAGGTAATACCTTACCGGGCGTTTCGGTATTGGTGAAAGGCACTCAGGATGGTACGATTACCGACATTGATGGTATTTTTTCTTTTTCAATCACTTCCGACGCAAAAATTTTAGTCTTCTCCTTTGTGGGAATGGATACACAAGAAATACCCATTAATAATCAAATTAAATTTAATATTACGCTTCAGGAATCATCTGTGGGTCTTGACGAAGTAGTGGTAGTTGGATACGGCACGCAAAGCAAACGCGATTTAACAGGTTCAATATCTTCCGTAAAGGCAGAAGATTTAAAAGGGGTTCCTGCTATCAATGCTATACAAGCTTTGCAAGGAAAAGCATCGGGTGTGACTATTACACAGCAAACAGGCGCTCCCGGTGCAGGTTTTGCTGTGCAGATTCGGGGTGTAGGCACATTAGGTAATTCCCAACCATTATATGTAATTGATGGTATTGTGGGTGCCGGCGGAAGTAATAATATTAATCCAAACGATATCGAATCGATTGATATACTTAAAGATGCTTCAGCAGCTGCAATTTACGGTTCAAGGGCTGCTAATGGGGTGGTTTTAATAACAACTAAAAAAGGGAAAACAGGTAAAGCTAAAATTTTATATAATGGTTATGTGGGTGCGCAATCTGCATGGAAAAAATTGGATGTTCTTAATGCACAACAATATGCAGAATATTCAAACGAATTACAAACGAATGGTGGACAGCCTTTAATCCCTGCTTTAGCCGACCCTACAGCATTAAAGGATGTGACTAATTGGCAAAATGAAATTTTAAGAACCGGAATTATGCAGGATCATAATTTGAATGTTTCCGGAGGAAGCGAAAACGCAAGGTATATGTTTTCGGGAGGATATTTTAATCAAGAAGGAATTTTGATAAATACCGGTTTCGAAAGGTTTTCGTTGCGTTCGAATTCGGATTTTAATATAGGTAAAAGAATCAAAATTGGCGAGAACCTGCAAGTTTCTTCAACCTATACCTACGGTGTCGATGAAGGTAGTAGCCAATCGCTCGTAAACTCTATACATATGCCTACATATATTCCTGTAAATGATCCTTCAGAATTAGGCGGATACGACGGGCCTGATGTGGCCGATGGTATGGATGCCAAAAATCCTGTGAAAATTCTTATGTTAACGGACAGAAATAATAAATATATAAATATTCTTGGTAATGCTTTTCTATCTTACGAAATAATTGACGGTTTGGAATATAAATTTTCATATTCAATGAACTATTCTACAGGAACATTTTATCAATATACCCCTGCTTACACTTCGGGAGAAAGAGATATTAACCAATACAGCAGTTTAAATGAATCGTTGTACAGAACAAATTCCAGAACAATTGAAAATACGTTAAACTATAAAAAGGTAATTGGGAAACATAAATTCTCAGCATTGGCAGGTTATACAAGACAGTGGTACGATAGTCGAGGATTCAATGTAAGTGTAAGGGATTTTCCAACTACCGATGTTCGGGTTATCGGAGCAGCTTTATCAACGCAGTCGGTTGGTGGTAATGCAAGCGATTGGGCATTGGCTTCGTTGTTAGGACGTGTAACTTACAGTTACGATGGCAAATACTTGTTTACAAGTAATATTCGCCGCGATGGTTCCAGCCGTTTTGCACAAGGAAATAAGTATGGTGTATTTCCATCATTTTCTGCTGGTTGGAGAGTTTCGGATGAGAGTTTTCTTAAAAATTCAACAGTCATAAGTGATTTGAAATTAAAATACGGTTGGGGAAAGTTAGGCATGCAAGAAATAGGCGATTACCCATATCAGGCTACCCTTACTAATTCGATAAGATATGTGTTGGGTGGAACTCAAGTTGCCGTTCCGGCAATAACAGAGTTGGCTCTATCAAATTCTGATATTTCGTGGGAAAAAACCTCTCAAAGTAATATTGGATTGGATTTAGGATTGTTTGAAGATCAAATTGTAGTGAATGCTGAATACTTCCATAGAGAAACGAATGATATGCTACTTCAGATTCCAGTTTCTGTTTCTGCAGGATTAAGTTCAAATCCGACTGTGAATGCCGGCTCAGTACTAAATTCAGGAGTGGATTTTATGCTTACTTACAATAAGCAATTAGGCGATTTTAACTTTTCAATTAATGGTAATATAAGTTATTTGATCGAAAACGAAGTTACCTCACTCGGTACACGTACACAACCTATTTTTGGTACCAGTGATATGCAGAGAACCATTGTTGGTGAGTCAATAGGACATTTCTACGGCTACAAGGTTGACCATATCTACCAAAATCAGTCAGAAATTGATGCTGATAATGCCTTGTCTGTTAGTAAGGGTTGGACAACTTACCAGTCGTCCAAAACTGCTCTTGGCGATATTCGTTTTCAGGATATTAATGGTGATGGACATGTTACTGCTGACGACAGAGACATTATCGGTAACCCAATTCCGAAAATTAATTATGGGGTAAACCTAAGAGCTAATTACAAAAACTTTGACATTTCAGTCATGTTTCAGGGTGTTGCTGGATTTCAGGTTGTTAACAAAAATCGTATGTTGATGTGGGAATCAATGACGCGCTCATTCAATACTACTACTGCTGTATTGAATCGTTGGACTCCAACAAATCCATCGACCACAATGCCCAGAGCAATAGCAGGAGATCCAAACACAAATGCTAGATTTTCAGATCGATGGATTGAAAATGGTGATTATGCCCGTATTAAATTAGTAACCTTAGGTTACGAGATGCCAAAATCATTGATTAATAAAATATCGAATAATACGGTTTCGAATTTAAGGTTTTATGTCTCGGCAAATAATCTGCTGACTTTTACAAAGTTCTCGGCTTGGGATCCTGAATTTACAAGTAACACGGGTTACAATAATATGTATAGAGGTGTAGCTGAGTCTATATATCCGCAAGCCCGCTCTTACATTATTGGTGTTAATTTAGGGTTTTAATAAATTGTTCGCGAAATTTTTTATAATTTAAAATTGTATTTAAAATGAAAAATAATATATTAACAAACTTGGTTTTGTCTTTACTCATTATTGCATTCATGTCGTGTGAGAAAGAAACTGATTTTTTGACAACTGTAAATCCTAATCAGATTACTACTCAAACTTTTTTTAAAACTGTTCAAGATGCCACTTACGCAGTAAATGCTACTTATGCACCATTACAAAGCGGCTATATGTACCACAATTCGTATTTTACAATGCTTGATGTAGGTATTGAAATGTCGGCTAATTCAAACATGCCTGCAACATGGCATATTTCCACTTTTTCATTTATTTCGTCCGACAAAACGGTATCTCAGGTCTGGAAAGGCTTATACCAGATTGTTTCAAGAGCTAACTATGCTATCGAAAATATTGAAAAAATGGAAAACTTGAATGCTACTACTAAAAATAGGCTTCTTGGAGAAGCACATTTTTTAAGAGGCTGGGCTTATTTTGAACTTGCATTTTTTTGGGGTAAAGTACCTATGTATATAAGTGTTCCTAAATCGTCGGATGACACAAACAAGCCGCGTTCTGAAAATGAACTTATGGTGTACGAACAGGCAATTGCCGACTTTACGTTTGCCAAAGATAATCTGCCTGTATCTTATTCTACTGTTGACATTGGCAGAGCTACAAAAGGAGCTGCTATTGGGTATCTTGGGAAAATCAATCTCTTCATGGCATCAGAGGGTGTAAACCTTAAAACAACAGGTTTCAAAGATGCTGAAGATTATTTTAAGCTTTTAGTAGAGCCAGGTGAATTTTCGTATGATTTGATGGCAGACTACATTGACAATTTCACTTGGTTCAAAGAGAATAATAAAGAGTCATTGTTTGAAGTTCAATATACAAATATCGGTGGACACCCTGGCTATTGGGATGCGCATGATGAAATTGCTGTTGTAGAGGGAACAAACAGAGCGCGAACTTTTGGATATCTGACTTGGTTTAATGCATATATGAATCCAAAATTTATTGCAAGATTTCCGGATGAAGACCCTCGCTTAAGGTTTAATGCTTATGGACCTCCGACTCCTGCATATCCAAATAAAATGAAAATTTTTAACAATGTGGAGTATAACCGAACTGATTGGTGTGCCAGGAAATATGAACGTTATGACTATATAGCTGCCAGTGCCGAAAATGGCGATTCACCAATTAATTTCCGTGTTTTAAGATTTGCAGATGTGTTGCTGATGTATGCTGAAGCTTTAATTGAACAAAATAAAGTAGCCCAAGCAATTCCATATATCAATAGGGTCAGACAAAGAACAAGCGTAAATATGCCCGCACTTTCACTCACACTATCGCAGGAGGAAGCACGTACAGCTCTCCGAAATGAACGGATGTACGAACTTGCTTTGGAACAGTGCAGAATGAAAGATGCCATACGTTGGGGAGCTCAATTTGCCGAAAATGAATTTGATTTGTCAGGTATTGAAGCTTTCGAGTTCTCTAAACATCGCTATTTGCCTATTCCTCAATCCGAAATAGATTATAACTTAGCAATAGACAATACGGATCAAAATCCTGGTTATTAAAATTGTTCAATATGTAAAGAGTCGTATGACTCTTTACATGTTTTATACCGTTGAGCCATAGCTAAATAATAAACAATGGACATTTACAACATTATGAATAAAAAAACTTTAATTTTATTGCTTATTTTATTTACTCCTATACGAATTTTTAGCAAAGACAAACTTCCATCTTGGCTCGATAAAGCTGTGTTTTATCAGATTTATCCACAAAGTTTTAAGGATAGCGACGGCGATGGTATTGGTGATTTGAACGGAATTACTCAAAAAATAGATTATTTGTCAAATTTGGGTATTACTGCCATCTGGCTCAATCCAATCTTTGAATCTCCGTTTAAAGATGCTGGCTATGATGTGTCTGACTTTTACAAAATAGCACCTCGTTATGGGAATATAGCTGATATAAAGAATCTAACCAACATCGCACATAAAAAAGGGATAAAAGTAGTGCTCGATTTGGTGGCCGGTCATACATCCGACCAACATAGCTGGTTTAAAGAGTCGGCATTAGGTAAAAAGAACAAATATACTGATTTTTACATCTGGACTCCTTCAAAAGAAATAAAACCGGAAAATTATGTAACAGGTAATTTTGAACGGAACGGTAATTATAAGCGGAATTTTTTCGATTGTCAGCCTGCTCTTAATTACGGATTTGCTACCAAAAACAATAATTGGGAACAGAGTATTGATAGCAAATCGGCAAAAATGGTTAGGCACGAGTTGAAAAATATTATTGCATTTTGGATGGACAAGGGTATAGATGGATTCAGGGTCGATATGGCTAGCTCGTTAATTAAAAACGACTCAAATCTTATTGAAAATACCAATATGTGGATTGAAATACGAAATTGGTATAGTAAAAAATACCCCGATGGCGTATTAATTGCCGAATGGAGCAACCCCAAGCAAGCTGTTAATGCAGGATTTATGATTGATTTTATGATGCATTTTAATGTACCTGGTTATCCCTCGTTATTTTTCAATAATGGAGGTGTATTTAAAAGAGAAAATGCATATTTTGATATACAGGCAAATGGCAGTCCTTTTGAATTTATTTCAAATTATACAGAACAAATTCAATCAGTAGCCGAAAAGGGTTTTGTGTCAATTCCTACAGGAAATCATGATATTAACCGATTGAATGCAGGTCGGAGAAACACCGACGAACAATTAAAGACGGCGCTCTTTTTTATCTTAACAATCAAAGGCGTTCCCTTCATTTACTACGGTGATGAGATTGGAATTCCTTATACCGAAGATTTGGAAGACAAAGAAGGAAGTGTATTGGTGAATTTAAACAATGAAAATCGTGCAGGTTCACGCACTCCAATGCAATGGGATGCGAGTAAAAATGCAGGATTCTCAACAGCCGATGATAACAAATTGTATCTTCCTGTTCACTCTTCATACCCGATTCGAAATGTTGATATACAAAAGCAAGATAAAAACTCTCTACTGAATTTTTGTAGGCAGTTGATTAGTTATCGCAAACAATATCCTACATTAGGAAATCAAGGTGATATACGTTTTCTGAACACCAACGATCAAAAATATCCGCTTTGTTATAAACGCACTGACAAATCTTCTGAGTTTTTACTTATTGTTAATCCAACTAACCAAATGCAGACCATTATTTTAGATGAAAAAGTAAAGGTATTTATTGAAGTAATTAAAAACAATACAACGTATAGTTATTTAAATAATCAAACAATTTTCACAATTGGCCAAAATGGATATTCAATTTTTAAAATTAAATAATTATAAAGTTCTTATTGTATTAGTTTGTTAATCTTTTTATGGACAATCCAGCAAGCTAAGATTACGATATTAGGGTTTCGGTTGTCAAAAGTGCAACTTTTTGTTTTGATAACAGTAAAACCTTTGTTATAAGTGTTTTTCTCAAAAACGACAAGGTACTTGCCAAATGCATAAAGCAATTATAATTGAATATTAAAAATTAACACACCATGTCGAAACACAAAATTGTAAGCAAAGAAAATCTGTTACCATTTATACTGGTTGCTTCGTTATTTTTTATGTGGGCATTGCCCAGTAACCTGAATGACATTCTCATTCCACAGTTTACTTAGGTTATTTCCTTTTAGCCATGCCTGCTGCTTATATTATGGACAGGTACAATTACAAGACAGGATTAATAATTGGGTTACTCCTTTTTGCTACAGGGTGCTACCTTTTTTGGCCTGCAGCGGTATTTGGCAAATATGAGCTATTCTTAATGGCATTGTTCGTGATTGCCACCGGATTGGCGTTTCTAGAAACTGGAGCTAATTCCTTTGTCGCTGTATTGGGCGACCCTGACACCTCGGCACAACGACTTAATTTTGCCCAATCTTTTTATCCTTTAGGGGCTATAAGTGGTGTACTTGTTGGCAATATCTTTATTTTTTCGGGCATCGAACATACAGATACCCAAATAGAAGCACTTAAAGTTGCAGGAACCTATAAGCAATACTTAAACGATGAGATTATGCGCGTTATTCCACCGTATATGGTGGTTGGAGCTGTCATTTTAGTTTGGGCATTCTTAATATGGAAAGTAAAGTTTCCTGCAGAACTAGAAACAGGCACTAAATCAAAAATGGATAGCAAAAATAACGATAGCCACGGACACTTGTCAAAGTTATTCAAATATCCACATTTTGTAAAAGGAGTTATTACTCAATTCTTTTATATAGGTGCTCAAGTTGGAACTTGGAGCTATCTTATTCCGTATGTGAAAGATTATTTACAAAAACCAGAAAAAGAAGCTGGTTACTTTTTACTTGCTTCAATGATTTTGTTTGCAATTGGACGCGTCCTTTCAACCATTATCATGCGAAAAGTAGAACCCAAATTATTAATGGGAATATATTCAATAATTAATATAGCGTTAGTTATCATAGCTATGACTATGTCGGCAAGTATTGGCGGATATGCTCTAGTTGTGAGCAGCTTCTTTATGTCGCTTATGTTCCCAACAATTTTTGCATCAGGGCTCAAAGGTCTTGGTCCAAACACAAAAATTGGCGCATCCATGTTGGTAATGGCAATTATCGGTGGTGCAGTCTGGACTCCGATAATGGGCTTAATATCCGATAAGTTCGATAGCCTTTCGTTAGCCATGATTATTCCATTGATTGGGTATGTAATGGTTAGTGTGTATGCTTTCAAAGGCAGTAAACCCTCGGGGCCACTTTACGATACGGACGAAAAAGTAGTAGCAGGACATTAAAACAATATTTTATGCTAAAAGGAATTCTTTTCGATATGGATGGCGTGCTGGTCGACTCCGAGGAATATATTTTCGAAGCAGCCAAGATGATGTTTGCCGAACATGGAATCATTGTTAAACCCGAAGATGCTTTGCCTTTTGTAGGAACAGGCGAAAATCGTTACATTTCGGGCATAGGCGAAACAAATGGTTTTATAGTGGATATTGAACGCGACAAAGCCCGAACGTATGCCATTTACGGAGAAATAACCAAAGGAAAATTGAATGCTTTGCCGGGAGTTCATGCATTTATTGAACAATGTAAAGGCAAAGGTTTGAAAATAGCCGTAGCCAGCAGTGCCGACCGTGTAAAAATTGCTATCAACCTGCACGAAATTGGTTTGAGTGCCGACACTTTCGAAGCCATAATAAGTGGCGAAGATGTAGAACGCAAGAAACCATTTCCGGATATTTACCTGCTGGCAGCTCAAAAAATTGGACTCAGCCCTCACGATTGTGTGGTAGTAGAAGATGCAGTAAGTGGCGTGGCTGCCGCAAAAGCAGCCGGTTGTAAATGCTTAGCACTTACAACCAGTTTTCCGTCGGAAAAACTTCAGCAGGCTGATTGGATTGTTAAAGATTTGAGTGAAGCTGACCTTAATTCGTTATTTGTTTGATAATCTAATGAATCCAGTCGGAATGTAGAACCAGATGATGTTTTAAACAGTATTCAAAGTCCATTTAAACAGGATTTAGGTTTAGTTTAACAAGTTAGTTTTTTTGAGGTAAAGTTTTCACCCACTCTTAGTTTTAAAAAAGACTAAGTGTGGGTGATTTTTTTAATAAAAACCCAAAATTATTGAAAGATTTTTTCCAACAAGGCTTTTTTGTTAAAAAGAAAATTAAAAATTTATCGTATCAGTTTCGTTTGTTATCGGTTCATATCGTATCATAACTTTCGAATAAATTTCGTATCAAATCGTTCCATATCGTATCATTATCTGAGAAATTTATTATCTTTGCCGCATGAATAATAACGTACACACATTTAGATTAGACATCAATTGGGAATTGATAAATTTGATTAGCCAGATTGATAGATTCGATGCTTCATGGGCTTCAATTGAAAGAAGAGAAGGACAAAGTTTAAAACATTTGAAAACCATTGCTACCGTACGAAGTGTTGGAGCTTCTACCCGTATTGAAGGTTCAAAAATGACTGATGATGAAGTTGAAGTGCTGCTTAAAAATATTGAAATAACAAAATTAGTAGATAGAGACTCTCAAGAAGTTGTGGGATACTTTGAAGTACTTGATATAATATCAGAATCATTTCAGGATATTGATATAAGTGAAAATAGTCTAAAGAATTTACACAATATCCTAATGAAACACAGCGTAAAGGACGATTGGCATAAGGGCGATTACAAACAACATAATAATGCAGTTGAAGCAATCTATCCAGATGGGACTCGTACTATAATATTTCAAACCACCGAAGCAGGATTTCAAACGCAAGAGGCAATGCAATCATTAATTCACTGGTATAGAAATGATACAAAAACACACTTGCTTGTAAAATGTGCTTTATTTGCTTATGAATTTGTTTCAGTACATCCATTTCAGGATGGAAATGGGAGGTTGAGCAGGTTAATAGCCAGTTTGCTATTACTGAAAGAAGGTTATAGCTGGATTCAATATGTTAGTTTTGAACATGAAATAGAAAGCAGAAAGACTGAATATTATCGGGTTTTGCGTTCGTGTCAATCTCAAAGGCCAAATGAAAATGTAACTGAATGGCTTGTTTTCTTTTTGGATGCATTAAGAAATATCCAAACTCAATTAATGAAAAAATTACAAACAAGTGGAATTGAAACGCAACTATCGGCTAGAGATAAATCAATTTTAAGTTATATTGGAAGCTATCCGGGTAGTAAATCTGGGGTAATTGCAAAAAAACTTGGTATCCCAAATCCAACAGTTAAAAGGATTTTAACAGAATTAATTCGTTTAAAATTAATAGAGAAGAATGGTGTTGGACCAGGGACAAACTACCATTCCATATAATTGTATGTAACCGGCTGCTTAAATTAGAAACATAATCTCAAAAGCTTTAGTCAAGTAACTGTGGCAGCTAATTTTGAAAACATATTACAGGGCGATTTGAATCCGCTGCTGCCGGCTAATGACGATGGCTATCGATACTGGAAATTACGGAATAAAGTTTCAGCAGCCTTTCAACCTGAAAACGCGCTATTATCAGCAGAAAATATTGGCCGATACCTTGCTGTATATTGCCGATATGCGTGATTTGTTGCAGGAAGAGGGCAATAGCAAAATTCGAGCATTTTTACGAAATCAACTATTGGATAAGCATCTCACCACCTGCTTGATGCGCTTGGGTGAAAAAATTCAGAAGGAAGCGTTGCACATTGAACTGCTAACCGAATCGACGAACCCGCTTTCGAACAATCAACTATCCAATATTTATGTTTTTCAGTTTCTGAAAGTGTGCCTTGCCAAAGCCTATCTGGAAATTCAGGACATGTTGGTCGA
>JAIFKX010000312.1 GCA_020049335.1 Paludibacter sp.
GGACATTAAAAGTAAACGGTGCGGATTATATCAGTATTACCGACATTGCAAAACAAAAAAATCCAGTTGAACCTAAAGATGTGGTAAAAAATTGGATGAGGCTAAAAAACTCGCTGGAGTATCTTGGACTTTGGGAGCAATTAAATAATCCTACTTTCAGGGGGGTCGATTTCGACCCCCTAATGAAGGATGCCGGGAGTAATGCTTTTACAATGAGTCCTTCTCGTTGGGTTGAACTTACTGGTGCAATTGGAATAATTACAAAAACTGGTTCAGGGGCTGGTACTTACGCTCAAAAGGATATTGCCTCGTTCCTCGTAGCGTGTATCGCACATGGAGTTCGGAGTATGTTTCCAGACTACGTCGGGCTAAACAGAAAATTGTTGTTCCAAATTATTTATAATGAATTTGCTCATATTTAAGGGAAAAACATGAAAAAACAATTGGTCAAGAAAGTAAAGAACAAAAAAGTAAAAATTTAAACTTCAATAAATGTTAGCAAAAAGAAATCATATTAGAGTTTTCGTTGCCTCAACAGTTCGTGATTTTGAATATCAACTAAAACAAATTTACGAGTTATTAGATAGCTATGGTTACGATGTATTTATGTCGCATAAGGGTACAATTTTATTAGATAGTTTGCAGTCTAATTTAAAGAATTGCACTGATGGAGTTGAGGAATGCGATGTTTTTGTAGGCTTTATCAGACCAGATTATGGTTCTGGCGTTTTAGAAGTTGGTGGTAAATCAATTACACATTCTGAATTTGAAACCGCTTATTCAAGAAATATTCCCAGATTTATTTTAGCAGATTATCGTGTAGAATTTACGCGTGCACTTTTCAAAAACTCATTCGTAATTGAAGATATGACATCTAAGTAAATAGATTTTGAAAAGATTTCATTCGACAATAATGATGCGATGGATACCAGATGCATCAGAATGTATAATATGGCAATTCAAGACAATGTAAGACCTGCTTCAAAAAGGAGTGGTAACTGGGTTCAACCTTATATTAGCTATGATGATATTAAAATGCATCTTGAAAGCCAGTTCAAATACCCTGAGCGAATTCAAAAATTAATTATCAAGTCTAAAGAAACTGCAATATGAATGAACAATCATTTCTTAATGAACTGCTTAGGCAGAAAGAATTTACCGCAATTGAATTCATAAGTGAATGGGATATTGAAAAAATCCTCCAATCGATATGTGCTTTTTTAAATACTGATGGAGGTTGGATAATTGTAGGTCATAATATGCACAAATTTACTGAAATTCAGCATATTACTGAAAATGATATAAATGATATAAAACTGAAAGTAAACGATTGTATTTTTCCACAACCTTTGGTTTATATTCAAACGGAATTGATAAAAGAGAAACAGATAGTTTTGCTAAATGTGCTTAAAGGTTCTCGTCAGCCATACTCTTACAAAAAAAAATACTTTGTTAGGACTAGCAATCATACAAGTATTGCTAGTTCAGATGATGTAAGCCTTATATTGAGATCTTCAAATCAGTATAATTCTAGCTGGGAAAAACAAACAGCAGTTGATGCTAGTTATACTGACCTAGATGATACCGAAATACGAACCACTATTGAGTATTCAAATCGATTAGGAAAAGGAAATACTTTGCCCGATACATCAAAAGAATTCCTAAGCTATTTTCAACTGATTGATTATAATTACATAAAAAATGGTTCAGTAATGCTTTTCGGGATTAAACCAACGAAGTTTTTTTCTCAATGTCGTGTAAGAATTACAAACATGCCCGAAGGTGCAATAGGTGATTCTTTTCGAGATGTTGAAGTAATTGAAGATAATCTTTTCGTATCATTCGATAGAGTGATGAAGTATTTCAAGTTAAACAATCCGATTATCAGTGAATTTCATAAGGATAGCGCGTTAAGAACTGACCGTGAAATGTATCCTACTGATGCCTTGGATGAAGCTATTGTTAATGCTATGGTACACAGAGATTATGGCGATATGTCAGGAGAAATAACCATTAATATTTACAAGAATAAAATCGAAATCATCAACTCAGGAGAAATACCTTCCGATATAATAAAAGGAAAAACTAAAATTGAAGCTCATCATTCTGTTTTACGTAATCCAACTATTGCCCATATTTTTTTTCTAAGAGGAAAAATGGAAAAACTTGGTAGAGGTTTATCTTTAATCAAAAAACGATTTGAGGAATTGCGTCAAAAATCTCCTGAATGGACATTTCAAAGTGGTTATACTAAACTTACTTTATATGGGATTCCAGAAGAGATTAAAGTTAATCAAAGAATGTTTGATTTCATTCATCAAATTGAACCAAATATAGGTTACAGCCGAGAAGAATATATGGCTTTTTTTAAAGATGAAGTAAAAGAAAGAACAGCCAGAATGGATCTTCAAAAACTAACTGAAGGTGGTTGGCTAAAAAAAATTGGAGATGGTCCTCAAACTAGATACTCTATAACAAGCAAAAAAATGCCAGAAATTGCCTGATAAAATTGCTAAACATACTTATCTAATTGGAATACTGATAATTATTAAACTTCCAAATCTTTATTTTTTTGCCGGATAGAGCCGGATAGTGCATTCAATAAAATCTGGCTTTATGCCGGATATTGCCAGATAACTAAGTTTGAAATCTACAAATCGCTATTTTTGAGCACATTGCCATCTTGGCACATTGCCGGATATTGCCGGAAGCATATTTTAAACTAAACTATAAATTCTCCTGTTGAACCTGCGAAGTTTGGTCTTTTGGTTCGGCGATGTGTTACTCTTCCAATAGCTAACGGAATCGTAGGGAGGGAAAGAAAATTGTGCAACTCCTTTTTTTGAAAGCTATTTTGAACGTTTTTGCAATTAAATAATACCATGTAAAAGTTAGATAACTGAAAGTAAATACACTATAAAACCTAATACCACACCATGCAATGTCCCCACTGCGACACCGAATTCGCACCAAATATAGCACTCCAATATCAATACTGTCCATGTTTCGGAAAAGTGGTACGAGACCGAGAACCGCTTGAAATAGTATGGAAAAGTGGTTTGTGTGGGTTTCGCAATCGGGATGGTGCGTTGATTACTCCAATAAAATACGATGATTCTTATGGTGCTTTTTTTCATGGGTTTACCGTTATAGTTTTGAAGGGTAAAAAAAGTTTGCTCGATGAGCTAGGGCGTGAGGTTTTCCCATTTTATTACGATACCATTCAGCAAACTAAAGAGGGTTTATGTGTGGTTTCGTTGGATGGAAAATATGGTATTGTAGATTTACGTGGAAATGAGGTTATTCCGTTTGTATATGATGAGGCAGAAGATGAATTCTTTGAAGTTGGTACACTTTGGATGAAACGTGATAACAGTTGGTTTTTGGTTGACCGACTAGGGCGTGAAATAGTTAAAGATGAACATTACTCAATTGATGAGCCCGAAGAGGAAGAGGATGAAGATGACAATTTTTATAGTAAGGAAGGTCCATTAATGCCATTTTAGGGAAATGAAAAAGAATATCGTTATTATCGTTATTATTTCAATACTTATTCCACTTTTCTTGTATTCGAAAAAGGAGGATGTTTTAAAAATTGGTATCCAAAGTTTGTCTATTTTTAGGGATAAAACAAAAAAATCAGTTGAGACCGAAATTGGAGTTAATAAAAAATATATCTGGGGGCTCGATTTATCGCATCATCAGCAAAATATTAATTGGGATAAACTTGCAAAGTCAAATAAGCCCTACTTTATATTTTTTAAAACCACTGAAGGCAAAAGCTTTACAGACCCTGCATACAAAGTTAATATTATTAAAGCCCGCAAGTTAGGAATTAAAGTTGGAGCATACCATTTCTTTAAATATCAGACAAATGGGGCTATTCAGGCAAAGCATTTTATAAGAAATGCTAAACTAAAAAATGGCGATTTATTACCAGTACTGGATGTGGAATTTAACAATAATATGCCTGCAAAATCAAAAGTGATTGCAGAAATACAGAAATTTTGCAATGTAATAGAAACTCATTATGGCGTAAAACCAATAATTTATTGTGAAACAGACTTTTATACTCAATATTTGAGTCAAAAATTTAGAGCTAATTACTATTGGATTTCAGATTTTTATAGAGAACCCCGCTGTAGATGGACCATTTGGCAATATACCGATAAGGCAATTGTAAAAGGCATAAAAGGGAATATTGATAAAAATGTGATTGATAGAGATTTCTATTTAAATAAAATAATATTAAAATACTAATTTCTCATTTGACCCTTGTTCCTCGTAGCGTGTATCGCACCTGAAGTTCGGCGTATGTCTCTATACTAAGTCGGGTTAAAAGCAAAGCTCCGCTTTGCAGTAAAAATAATAAGACAGAAAATAGTTGTTCAAAATTATTTATACCATATTTACACATATTAAAGTGAGAAACATGAAAAAAAAGACTGAAATACAAGGTTTTGATGAGCAGTTAAACGAGAGGCGCAAAATGTTTAACAAAGAAAAAGGACATTTTGAAATATAACGAGAGCTTATAAAGATTTGTTTCGTTTGTTTTTTGTCAGCCTGAAACCTTACATTATTCTGTTTTTGTCAGGTTTAAAGTTGACTTTAATTTGTATATGTCAGGTTAATACCTTACTTTTGTGGTTAATAAGTCAGACTAAAAACTTACAAAATGAATAAAAACAAACTTCAATTAGAACAATTAGAGTCAAAAATGGAGGTGTATGCTCCTGCAAATAAGGTAGTTGCTCCTCCTACAGGATGGATAAAAGCAGTTCGTTTAGGGTTAGGTATGACCTTGCAGCAATTAGCCTACCGCCTTTCTGTGAGTAAACAAAGTGTACTTGAAATGGAACAAAGGGAACAAGATGGTTCCATTTCGTTGAAACTATTACGAGATTCGGCTCGTGCACTTGATATGGAATTGGTATATGGATTTGTTCCGAAAGATGGAACATTAGATGCTTTAATTGAACGAAAAGCCAGGGAATTAGCTTTCAAAATAGTCGCCAGAACATCCAATACAATGAAATTAGAGGATCAAGAGAATTCTGAGAAAAGAATCAAGAAAGCCATTGAAGAAAGAACAACCCTGCTAAAAACCGAAATGCCTAAAATATTATGGGATTAGATTTAGAATATATCAATGGTCAAACTCCATTAGATGAAGACGAAAAAAATGGATTGCTTATACCAACTATTGCAACCCGCGGTGAGTTAGATGAATTTGAACAACAAAATATTGAAGAAGCCATTCAATGGGTTCTTACTCGAACACTTAAAGCAGATATAATTTTAACTGAGAAATTTGTTAGAAATCTTCATAAACGCATGTATGGTAATGTGTGGTCGTGGGCGGGTGACTTTAGAAAAACAGATAAAAATATCGGTATCAATAAATGGCAGATTCCAACTGCTTTGAAATATTTATTGGATGACACCTTGTATTGGATTGAACATGAGATATTTCCCCCTGATGAAATTGCAGTACGCTTTAAACATAAAATAGTAAGCATACATTGCTTTCCAAATGGAAATGGAAGACACAGCCGATTGATGGCTGACATCATAGTGCCGTATTTCGGCGGTACAAGAGTCCCTCGTGTTTTCGGGGTAAACTCCAGCCCGACCCGAAGGGGCACGCCCAAAAAAACATATTAAAATACACATTGAAACAAAATTGAAATTCAGAAACAGCTTTGAAGTAGTCCATGGGCTTTATTAGAATATTTTTTATGGTAAATTGATTTTTATTTCAAAATATTTTGCAAAATCAAAATAAATTTGTTTCTTTGCAAGCATAAAGATACTGTATTTCTTTCGTGGTTTAGGTATGTCTCTCCCTTTTTTCGGAACTGATATTGTTTTAATCCTCGTTTGTTTATGTGGTTCTGGAAAAACACTATTAATCAAATTTTATTTATTTTTTATGAACATTTACGTAGGTAACTTAAGTTACAAAGTTCGCGAAAACGACCTTCAAGGCGTTTTAGAAGAGTATGGCAAAGTAGAATCTTGCAAAATTATCAAAGATCGTGAAACTGGCAAATCGAAAGGTTTTGCTTTTATTGAAATGGCAGATGATGCCGCTGCAACGAAAGCAATCGAAGAATTGAACGGTGCAGAATTTGATGGTCGCACAATGGTAGTGAAAGAAGCAAGACCAAAAGCTTAATTCTTTTTTAACAAACGAATATAAAACTTCTGTCGACATAAGGTTTGGCGGAAGTTTTTTTTTGAGCTCTAAGCTCTGTTTTGACATAACATTTTATATCTTTGTACGTTATTAGTCCAAAACGTGTATAAATTTTTAATTTTCAATGAAAAAGTTTCTTGTACTTCCAATCGTATTTTTACTTCTCGCAGCTTGTAAACCCGACGAACCATCTATAAAATATGGTTACGAAGAAAATCCTCATTACAGCTGGGGTTATGCAGAATATTATGGACCTTATTACGAAGAGTATAAAAATGAAAACAACGTGTTAGCACTGTCTTTGTTTAGCGATTCGTTGAAAGTAATCGAAGGTAGTTTGAGTGGTATTGGACAGTATTTATATATCGAAGACATTTTTATACCCAAAGATAGTGTATTATTGCCCGTGGGGAAATATAGCTCTTCGAGTTCGGGTGCAGCATTTACTTTTTATCCTGGCGAAAAATTTCCGATTGACGAAATGAAGATTGATGTAGGAGCATTTTTATATTATATCGAAAAAAATAAAACGTATACAGCACAAAAACAGGTTAGTCGCGGGTCGTTTACAGTCAAAATAATCAATTCGAAATATAAAATTGACTGCGATTTTGTGCTTTCGGATAGCAGTAAAGTAACTGGTTCGTTTACCGAAACACTTCCACACTACGATTCATCAACACATCCCAAAGGAACTGCTCGCCACAAAATAAAATTTTAGGATTTAATCGAACATATTTTCTTCGCAACCTTGGTTGACATTGAATGTATCGGGTATATCAAAATTTTCGTTTTGCGAATAGCCTAAGCTGCCATCGTTATACACTTTTTTCATATAAATTGCCCAAATAGGTAATGCCATTGCAGCACCTTGACCCTCGGCAATATTATCGAAATGAATACTACGGTCTTCGCCACCAACCCATACGCCAGAAACCAACGACGGCGTGTAACCCATAAACCAACCGTCGGAATTGTTTTGCGTAGTTCCCGTTTTACCTGCCATTGGCATGCGCAAACCATACCGATTGCGAATGCGCGAACCCGTTCCACCATCAACTACGGCACGCATCATGTAAATCATTTTATAGGCAGTAGATTCGCTCAAAATTTCGTGCATTTTAGCGTTAAAATTAGCTATAACATTACCATTAGCATCCTCGATACGAGACACATATACAGACTCAGCGCGAATACCTTTGTTTGGAAAAGCGGTGTAAGCATCAACCATTTCGGCAACGGAAATATTATCGGTACCCAAACACATAGACACAACGGGGTCGAGTTGACCGCGAATACCAAACGAACGCATGAGTTTCACCAACGATTCGGGTGTAAAGAGACTCATTAAATAGGCAGAAATCCAGTTATCGGAATTGGAAAGACCCCATTTAAGCGAAACTGAAGCTCCAATATGTTTCCCTTTTGTGGTTGTTTTTGGTGTCCAAGATGGTTGATCGGGAATATTAAATGTGATGGGTCGCCAAGTAGTTTTATCGCAAGGCCACATGCCTTCTTCCATTGCTAAGGTATACAAATAAGGTTTTACGGTTGAGCCAACCTGACGTTTACCCAACGTTACCATATCGTACTGAAAATGAGCAAAATCGGGTCCACCAACATACGCTTTTACATGTCCGGTTTTAGGTTCCATCGACATAAATCCACAACGTAAAAAATGCTTGCTATAACGTATAGAGTCGAAAGGCGACATTAATGTATCTATCATTCCGGTGTACGAAAAAACCTGCATATCAATAGATTGACGAAACGAACGATCAATTTCTTGTGAGCTAAAGCCCTGCTCTTTCATGCGACGATAACGTTCGGATTGTTTGATTGCATTATTCAAAATAGATTTAATCTCTTCGGGTTTTACACGCTTGGAAAACGGGGCAAACGAACGCCCTTTTTTCTCTTTAAAAAATGTTTTTTGAAGCGACTCAATATGCTCACGCACAGCCTCTTCGGCATATCTTTGCATCCGCGAATCGATAGTAGTGTAAATTTTAAGCCCATCAACATAAATATTGTAAGGCGAGCCATCGGGTTTGGTGTTTTTATTACAAAAACCATAAAGCGGATTGTTCTCCCATTGCCATTGGTCTTCTTTAAATTTTTCGTCCTGCCAGCTTGCATAATCGCCGCGTGATGGCTCATCAGCCATCAAAATCTGACGAAGATATTCTCTGAAATAAGGTGCCAATCCCGATTTATGATCGGCACGCTGATAATCGAGTGTGAGAGGAAGCACTTTGAGCGAATCGTACTGTTCGTCGGTAATATAATCGGCTTTTCGCATTTGGTTCATTACAACATTGCGTCGCTCTCGGGTACGTTCGTTGTACCGAACAGGATTATAGAGCGAAGGGTTTTTACACATGCCAATAAGCGTGGCAGCTTCTTCGATTTTTAGTTTGGATGGCGAAGTGTTGAAATAAACTTGTGCAGCCGATTTAATGCCCACAGCATTATTCAAAAAGCTAAATTGATTGAGATAAAGTGTCAGAATTTCTTCTTTGGTATATAGTCGTTCGAGTTTAACGGCAATAACCCATTCGATAGGTTTTTGAAAAGCACGTTCGATAAAATTTTGAGCCACTTCGGAATACAGCTGTTTAGCAAGTTGCTGAGTGATAGTACTTCCACCGCCCGAACTTTTGCGCTGCAGTATGCCCCTAAAAACCAACGAACGCGAAAGCGCAATGCCATCGATACCCGAATGATTGTAAAAACGCACATCTTCGGTAGCCACCAAGGCCTTAATAACATGCTCCGATATTTCGTTGTATTCAACTTTTACACGATTTTCCTTGCTACGCGAAAAACGACCAAGCAACTGCAAATCGGAAGAATATATTTCGGTTGCGTATTTATTAATTGGACTTTGAAGTTCTTCGATATCAGGAAGATAGCCAATCCATCCCAACACTATAAAAACAAAAATTAGAACCGTAGATAGGAATCCGAACCCGAATAACATCCAAAACCAACGATTGAATTTCGATCTGAAATCGCTTTTTTGCACTTTATCTCCCATTTTATAAATTGTGTGTTCTTTATTTTTAATTCTACTTTGACAGATTATATTTTTTAGATAAAAATATATAAATCGACAGTAACTTCAAGTCCCCTTCAGGGGAACCAACGGTCAGCGAAGCTAATTAGGGGCAGATAAAATTCAATTCTTTACTGCCCCAAGCCCCTAAAGGGGTGTTGATTAGTTTCGTCTCTGAAAAACAACCAATCTGATATTGTAATTATCAATACTAATTTCTGTTCTCC
>JAIFKX010000053.1 GCA_020049335.1 Paludibacter sp.
AATACCGAATTTATTGAAGTTGTCGACAAATCGCACGTAAAAATGCGCGTTTGGGAACGTGGCTCTGGCGAAACTTTAGCTTGTGGAACTGGCGCTTGTGCAGCCGTTGTGGCTGGTGTGCTGAATGGCAAAAACGAACGCAAAACAAAAGTGGAACTACTTGGCGGTGAGCTAATTATCGAATGGAAAGAGGCTGATAATCACGTGTATCTGACTGGGGGAGCAACTACGGTGTACGAAGGAGAGATATAATCTGCCCCAAATCCGTCAGCTGACGGAGCTTTAAGAAAATGAATACTAACTACTCTTATTCCCCTTTAGGGGTTAGGGGCAAATATTTAAATAATGGCACAAATTAACGACAATTTTATTAAAATACCGGCAACATACTTGTTTTCGGAAATTGCAAAACGCGTAAACCAACACAAAGAAGCAAATCCAGAAGCTCCAATTATTCGAATGGGAATTGGCGATGTGAGTTTGCCTCTGCCCGATGCTGCGGTAGATGCATTAATTAAAGCGGCTGAAGAACAGCGACATGCCGAAACTTTTCGTGGTTATGGACCGGAGCAAGGCTATGCCTTTTTGCGCGATGCAATTGTGGCAAACGACTTTACTGCTAATGGCTTAGATATTGATGCTGATGAGATTTTTGTAAGTGATGGTGCAAAAAGCGATACCGGAAATATTGGTGATATTTTCAGCGTAAACAATCGTGTGGCAATTACCGACCCAAGTTACCCTGTGTATGTGGATACCAACGCTATGGGCGGACGTGCGGGAGAACCAAACGAGCAAAATGTGTGGAGCAATTTGGTTTATTTGCCTTGTAATGCTGAGAATGATTTTGTGCCGCAATTGCCAACCGAAAAAGTGGATTTGATTTATCTTTGCTACCCAAACAATCCGACTGGAACAACATTGACTCATGAACAATTGAAAGTATGGGTAGATTATGCTAAAGCAAACAACGCCATTATTTTGTTCGATGCTGCTTACGAAGCATTTATCACCGAAGAGAATGTGCCTCATAGCATTTACGAAATTGAAGGTGCTCGCGAAGTGGCGTTGGAATTTCGTAGTTTTTCGAAAACTGCCGGATTTACAGGTACTCGATGTGCGTACACAGTAGTTCCCAAAACAGTAATGGCATTTTCGGAAAATGGAGAAAAAGTGGCGTTGAATAAATTATGGAATCGACGTCATAGTACCAAATTTAATGGGACTTCGTATGTGGTGCAACGTGCAGCCGAAGCTACTTATAGCCCCGAAGGAAAAAAACAGGTGAAAGCGCTTATTGAATTTTATACCGAAAATGCTCGCATTATTCGCGAAGCGTTGGAAAAAGCAGGATATACAGTTTATGGTGGCAAAAATGCACCTTATGTATGGGCAAAAGCACCAGAAGGCATGAGTAGCTGGGAATATTTCGATTATTTACTGAAAGAAAAAAATATTGTTACCACTCCTGGAGCTGGTTTTGGATTAAGTGGCGAAGGTTTTGTGCGTTTTTCGGCATTTGGTAGCCGCGAAGCTACAATAGAAGCTATGAAACGGTTGGAGAAATAAGTTAGTTAAAATTGATAGTCTCACTCAAAGTGAGGCTATCAATAAAAAGAAAATCATGACCTTTCCAATTTCCCTCTCCTCTAGGAGCATAGCCGTCAAGCTAAGAAATATTTTTAAGAAGGGGATATTTCATTTAATGGTTTAATTACTGCCCCTAATCCGTCATCTGACGGAGAACAGAAATTAGTATTGATAATTACAATATCAGATTGGTCTTTTTTCAGAGACGAAACTAATCAACACCCCTTTAGGGGCTTGGGGCGGAAATATGCAAAATTAGCTTGACGGCTATGTCCTCAAGGAGAGGGATTTAGGGTGAGGTGGAAATTTTGAGTGAAATCAAACATTTTTTTAGCTTTTAGCTATCATTTTTAGCTCATTAATCTGATGTTCGAGCCCAAAGACCAACAGTTTATCACCCAATTCAATTTTGTTATCAGCTTTGGGATTTACCTGCAACTCGTCGAGCAGCGAATAATACCCAATAACCACTAATTGAGTGCGTTGCGGAATATTTGCTTCGCGATATGTTTTTCCAACCAAATCGCTGCTTTCTCCAATTTGAACCAAACCGAATTTATATTCGTGTAATTCTTCTTTGCTTTCGGCAAATTCCATAAAACTAAAAAAATCAGTTCCACTAGTAGCAATCGAAACAATTCGCTCCGAAGCAATTTCGATGGGTGAAATAATATAATCGGCGCCCGCTTTCTTGAATTTTCCAGTCGAATTTGTTTCTTCAATACGCGTTATGACTTTAATGTTTTTATTAAAATCTTTCGCACTAAGTGTTACAAAAAGATTTTCGGCATCGGTTGTCAAAACAGCAATCAGATACTTGGCCTTTTCTATACCTGCATGTAGCAAAACGTCATCGTGTGTAGCATCGCCAACAATATGTATCAAATTTTCGTTGTACAAATCCTTTAGTTTTTCGTTCCGTTCGGCATTGCCCTCAATAAGTACAACTTTTTTGTTTTTAGTTAACAAATCTTCCACCACTTTGCGACCAGTTTTTCCATAGCCACAAACAATGTAATGGTTGTGCATTTCTTTAAGCGATTTATTCATTTTTCTGATTTTAATAAGTTTTGCCAATTCGCCATCAATCACAAATTCCGAAACTTTACCAATAAGGTAAAAGCCCACCGAAAATCCGGTAATTATTAGAAGTATTGTAAAAATTCGACCTTCTTCTGATAAATCGTGTATTTCGCCATAACCAATTGTTGCAAAGGTAATTACAAGCATGTATATTGATTCCACAGGCGTAAAGCCTTCTAAATAAATATAGCCAAAAAAACCAATAGTAAGTATAGCCAACAAAATAATCAGCGGTAAAATTAGCTTCTTATAAAGCGATGTTTTGATTTTATTTGGTGAAAGCTTTCGATCCATTTATTACAATTTTATAGCAAATTTCTTTAAACGAGCATCGAGCATGTGTTGAGGAATAATTTGTTTTACAGAATTTGCGACCGCGTTCATTAGTCCTTCGCGTACATAATCGTGGCGGATAACCAATGATATTTCGCGTGTGGCTTCGGGCATTACAATTTTGCGAACATTAAGTTTCTGTGTATCGCTTAATAAGTTGTAGTGTAGTTCGGGGATTACCGTGTAGCCACCATTAATATCTACTATTTTCACTAAAGTATCAATACTTCCTGCTTCATAAGTAGAGGCGTGTTGTCGGTTTTTACAAAAGTTAAACACTTGATTTCGAAGGCAATGACCTTCTTCCAATACCCACAACTTATCGTCGGACATTTCTGATGTTGTTACTTCTTCTTTATTAAATAATTCTTCGTCAGGCGAAATATAGGCCTGAAACTTTTCGTAATATAGTGGCACTTCCAGAATTTTTGCATCGTCCAATGGTGTGGCCAAAATAGCCATATCAATTTCTGCAGTTTGCAACTTGCGAATAATCGACTCGGTTCTCATTTCGGTAACTCGCAAAATTATATTTGGATAATTTTTTTTGAAATTAGCGATAAAACCTGGCAATAAATAGGGTGCAACGGTTGGTATCATTGCCAAAGTAAACGAACCTGTCAATGAACCTTTTATGTCGGATAAGCTCTCTTTCAGCATGTTAACGCTATGCAACACATTTTGCGCATTTTTGATAACCATTTCGCCTGCTTGTGTAGGCACAATGGGATGCGACGAACGGTCGAAAATGCGGCAATCGAGCTCATCTTCGAGTTTTTGTACCATAGCGCTCAAAGTAGGTTGAGTTACACCACACATTTCGGCTGCACGTACAAAATGGCGTGTTTTATCGAGTGCCAGTACGTATTCAAGTTGTTGTAAAGTCATATTAATTCGTAATTGATTGTTTTGCAAAGATAAATAATTATTGATAAAATTAATAACTAAGCTATAATTATTTTATCAACAGCAACCAAAAAAAGCTAAACTTGACTAAAAAGCAGAAAAAAAAACTTCAAATTCATATAAAGAGGTTCAGAATAACTATTTTTGTTCAAACAAAACAATTCTATTCGCTTAAAAATGAGAAATCTACTTATTTTATTTTCAGTAATTATCACCACAAATGCTTATACGCAGATTTTGTGGCAGGTAAGCAGCAAGGATACCAAAACAAAATCATACCTATTGGGCACACATTCGCTACTTCCAGCAAAGGCATTAGATAGCATTCAGGGCGTGTATCGAGCATTTAACAAGTGTGATTTGGTTATTAGTACTTACGATTCGTACTCGGTGGATGCCGAAGCGCAACTCAAAAAAGCGGCTCTACTGCCTTTCAATAAAACCATGAACGGTTATTTGTCGGATTCGGCGTACATTAAAGTAGATAAAGAATTGAAAAAGACGCTTAAAATTGGGCTTAAGGAGCTTTCAGGCATGCATCCGGCTATAATTCGGCAATTGTATATGGCTGAATTATTTGCACAAGCTACGAATATAGTCGATGATGCACAATCCGATTCGTATTTTCAGCGCGTAGCAGCCCTGAAAGGTGTAAAAGTAATAGGGCTCGAAAACTACAGTCTGTATATTGCGGCTCTATTCGATCCATCCAAAATTCAACTTAATGCCGATAAATTGGTCGACGACATTCAAAAAAGTGAAGATTACAAGTCTAACTTCAATAAGCTGCTTCAGTATTATCAAGCGAACAACCTAAGCAAGCTCACCGAAATCACTACCAAATTAGACGAAATTAGTGAAACGGAAGTTCTCCAAAAGGCACTTTCCGATAATCAACTCGTTAAACTCACGGATTTACTAAACTCGAATGCCTGTTTTTACACCGTAGATTGCAAACAGCTAACAGGCGAAAATAGCGTGATAGAACAACTCCGAAAAGCGGGATATGAAGTAAAACCTTATAAAAAATAATATGAAACTGATTTCAGAAAACGAACTGAGCGAAGCGGCTGAATGTCTGCGAAATGGCGGATTGGTTGCTTTTCCGACCGAAACGGTATATGGATTGGGTGCTAATGCGCTGAATCCTTTAGCTGTAGCCGGAATTTTTAGCGCCAAAAAACGACCAAACTTCGATCCGCTTATTGTTCATATAAGCGATTTAAGGCAGATTGAGCAATTATTCGAGCTACCAATTAATGCAGCCGTTTATAAATTGGCTGAGCAATTCTGGCCTGGACCGCTTACAATAGTTCATCGTAAGTCTGCTATTGTACCGTCTATTGTAACGTCCGATTTGGACGCCGTGGCTGTTCGGATGCCGTCGCACCCCATTGCACAAAAACTAATACACGAAGCGGGAGTTCCTGTGGCTGCTCCAAGCGCCAACCGTTTTGGGCAATTGAGCCCAACAAGTTATAAGCACGTTGCGAAGCAAAATATGGAAATAGATTATATTGTTATGGGTGATGACGTAACGAAAGCGGTTGGAATTGAATCAACGGTTGTAGCTATCGAAAATGGAATTTGCACTGTGTTGCGACCTGGGATAATTACTGCCGAAGAAATACAGAAATGTCTCCTTGATTTTGAGGTGCTTACACCCGAAAAAAATACAAAGCTTGTATCGCCCGGCTTATTGCAAAGTCATTATTCACCTCTTAAACCATTGTATTATTTGGATGACGAAACCGTTTTAACTGAAAATACCGGAGTTATTTTACATAAAAAAGAGGATGGTGTAAGGTATTCGGACAAAACAATTTTCACTTCGGAAACTGGAAATTTATTAGAAGTGGCAGCAAATTTATTTTCGTCACTGCACCGCATGGAAGAAGATGCTGAGGTAAACGAAATTTATATTGCTCGAACTACTGAAGACGGAATTGGCAAAGCAATTATGGACAGATTAAATAAAGCTACTTTTCAGTATAGATCATAAAAAAAGCCTCCTAAAAAGAGGCTTTTTAAATAATTGGTTTAAATTTTATTCAACATCATCTTCAATAATCTCATGCGAAGCTTCAATTTCAAAAACTGAAAGCTGACGATGGAAAACTTCATCAAGTGAAATTTGGAATGTTTCGGTATGAGCAATACCTTTTATTGGAGTCATTTTATCCAAAATAATTTGTAATAAATGGCGGTTATCTTTCGCGTAAATTTTTACGAACATTGAATATTTACCTGTGGCATAATGACATTCTACAATTTCGGGTATTTTTTTAAGTTCTTCTACTACCGCAGGAAATGATTTAACATCACTAAGTGTAATTCCTATGTATGCACAGGTCTGAAATCCAACCTTATAGGTGTCAATTACAAATTCCGAACCTTTGATAATTCCTGTGTTCCGAAGTTTTTGTATTCGCTGGTGAATTGCTGCACCCGAAACATTACACTCACGAGCCACTTCGAGAAATGGAATGCGGGCATCTTGCGAAATTAATTGTAGAATCTTTTTGTCTAAACGGTCGATTTGATGTGTTCCCATGCTAATTGAAAATTACCGATTTTTTGTATAATGGTTTTATAAATACGATTTATTTTGCAAATGTATTAATAATTTTCTTAATTCAAACACCAAAACAAACAAATTGTAAGCAAAAATAGAAAATATACATTTTTAACGGTACTTTGAGCTATCGCAATCGCTAAGCATACTTCTATAACTATTGTAACGCGATAAGCTTATCTGCTGATTATCAACTGCTTTTAATACTGCACACCCAGGCTCATTTACGTGCTTACAATTTGAAAATCGGCATTCTTTGCTTTTTGCAAAAATATCTACAAAATAATGACTTATTTCGGTTGCTTCCATGTCTACGGTTCCAAAACCTTTGATGCCTGGTGTGTCAATTACTTTTCCTCCTTGCTTCAAATGAAACATCTCTGAGAATGTAGTAGTGTGCATTCCTTTGTTATGATAATCAGAAATTTTACCTGTTTTAGCTAACGAATCTGGAGCAATGGCGTTTATCAAAGTCGATTTACCGACACCCGAATTACCCGAAATTAATGATGTTTTTGATTTTAAAAAATCCATCAATTCGGCAACAGAATTTTCGTGTAATGCCGATAAACGAAAAACGGTGTAGCCCAAACTTTCGTACAAATGCTGCACACCAAGTAAATATTCAACCTCTTCGGGCTTATATAGATCCATTTTATTGAAAACGATACATGCCGGTACGCGGTATGCTTCGGCCGATGCCAAAAAACGATCGATAAAAACCAATGAAGTTACCGGGTAATTTATAGTTGCAACAAGTACAACCAAATCTAGGTTGGAGGCTAAAATGTGTGATTGCTTCGAAAGGTTCGACGATTTGCGCACTATGTAGTTTCTACGCTCGCATATTTCGCTAATAACGCCTGTGCCATCTTCATTTTTTTCAAAAACAACATTGTCGCCTACGGCAATAGGATTGGTGCTCCGAATGTCTTGCAAGCGAAGTTGTCCCTTTATTTTACATTCAGTCAGCGAATTATCTTCGGCTAATACCTGATACCAACTGCCTGTATTTTTTACTACTAATCCATTCATTACTCCAAAAGCTTTGTTTTAATAAAAAAATCAGTTATTCCGAACCCAGCGGAATGACTGATTTTTTTTTGTGTTGTTTTCAGCAATGGTTATTATACCGTTAAAAATTATACCGTCATAATTTCCTTTTCTTTGGCAGCTATCATGTCATCCACTTTTTTGATATATTTATCGTGAATTTTTTGCATGCTCGCTTCTGCATCTTTTTCTAAATCTTCGGACAGTCCTTCTTTTTCCAATTTTTTAAATTGGTCAATGGCTTCACGACGGGCATTTCGAACCGAAATTTTTGCTTCTTCACCTTCGTGTCGAACTTGTTTGGCTAATTGTTTGCGACGTTCTTCGGTCAATGGTGGAATGCCTAAACGAATAACTTCGCCATTGTTCATTGGGGTAATGCCAACATCGGAATTCATTATCGCTTTCTCAATAGTCCCAATTAATGCTTTTTCCCAAGGTTGAATAGAAATTGTTTTCGCATCGGGCGTTGTTATAGTTGCCACGTTCGAAATTGGAACTAACGAACCATAATAATCTACTTTTACACCATCCAGAATTCGAGTATTTGCTTTCCCCGCACGGATATGTGCCAACGATTCGTCTAAAAAAAGCAAGGTTGCTTCTAGGTTTTCGTCTGCATCTGTTAGAATTGCTTTTACGTCTTGCATATTAATATTTATTATTATTTATTTTTAGAATATTATTCGATAATATTGCCATGTTTGATAATTTCTCTAACTATCGGGTTTGATAATTCAAAATCGTCAAGTCTAAATGGATGAGGTTCAATTCTACTATCAATTTTCCTTCGAATCTTCATTAATTCAAATTGCATGTCAAGTATATTGTCAAAATCCTTCATTATTACTGCAATATCAATATCACTATCATTGTTAAAATTTCCCTTAGCATACGAACCAAAAAGTATTATTCTTTCACAATTATATTTATCTCTAACAGCTAAAGCATATCTTTGGGCAATATTTAAAGCATCTCTTTTATCCATAATCGTAAAATTTTAATTTTTTCTATCCATACATTCGTAAATTCAGGAGTACAAAGATTGTAAAATTCTCTTTTATAATCATCATATCTTGCATTTAAATTAAATGCAGTGATTTTATCCAACCAATCGGCATATTCTTCCGGAATTTCTATTTCGTTCAATTCAGCCAAACGAAATAAATCATGAGTAAAAGGAGGATGCATTCCTTTTCTTTTGACATACAAAGCTTTAAGAGATTTCTCAATTGTAATATGACCTAAAAAAAGAGCCCAACTAAATGACTTATTTAAAAATAATGTAAGCATAGTTTCAAAATCTTCGTCTGAAGTTTGAATCCAATGCATAATAATTTTATCAGTATTAATTGAGTTGCTCATAAACTAATTCCTCACAAGAGTCCCAATTTTTTCACCGTCCATTACTTTTTTCAAATTTCCGGGTGTATCCATATCAAAAACATAGATTGGCATATTGTTTTCCTTGCACATGGTAGTGGCAGTGAGGTCCATCACTTTCAGGTTACGATTATAGATTTCGTCATACGTTATTTCAGCGAATTTTGTTGCTGTTTTGTCTTTTTCGGGGTCGGCGGTGTAAATGCCATCAACTCGAGTACCTTTGAGCATAACATCAGCTTCAATTTCTATGGCACGAAGCGAAGAGCCCGTGTCGGTTGTGAAAAATGGATTGCCAGTGCCAGCCGAAAGAATGACAACTTCTCCAGCTTCAAGACTTTGAACCGCTTTTTGTTTGGAATAAAACTCGCCAATCGGTTCCATGCGGATGGCTGTGAGCACGCGCGATTTAACACCCGATGCTTGCAAGGCTGAGTTGAGCGCCAAACTATTGATAACAGTTGCCAACATGCCCATTTGGTCGCCTTGCACACGGTCGAAACCTTTGTTGGCACCACTTAAGCCTCTAAATATATTGCCACCACCAATGACTATGCCTATTTGCACACCCATTTTTGCAATTTCTGAAATTTGCTCGGCGTATTCGCTTAATCTTTTTTCGTCGATGCCATATTGTTTTTCGCCCATAAGCGATTCGCCACTCAGTTTCAATAATATCCGTTTAAATGCTGCCATGTTTTTCCAATATAAATATTTAAGTGAATTTTTAGCAAAAATAAAAAAAAACTGTGGTGTGTGCAAATTATCAAAACAATGAGCAATATACTACTAAATGTATATTGCTCATTTTGAGTTTTTTGTAAGTGATAAATTGCTATTAATTTTTTAATTTGAGCAATTTTATCAATTTATTTTTGAAAGAAATATTTTCCATAAAGCCAGTAAAATCTTCAGCTCCTGGTCCGAATGCAAAAATTGGTACAGGGACACTTGAATGTCCTTTGGTGCTAAAATCGCTTTTAAATTCTTTTTTTATAATGCTACCGTCAGTTATTGTAAAACCTCCTGTTTCGTGGTCGGCGGTAACAATTACTAATGTGTTTTTATTTTTTTCGGCAAAATCTAATACCTTTCCAATGGTTTTGTCCAAATCTAACACTTCTTTTGCTATTTGCGCACCATTATTATCGTGTCCTGCCCAGTCGATTTGCGAGCCTTCTATCATCATAAAAAAGCCTTTTTTGTTATTATCCAAAATATCAATAGCAGCCATCGATGCCTCTGGAAGCATATCGCCACGCTCAGGCATAGGAGGGTTGTGTTCGTTATACAACATGCCAGCTAATTTGCCAGTTTTTGTGTTTTTTACTTCGTCTAATGTATAAGCAATTGTGTATCCTTTTTCTTTCAATTCATTGGTTATATTCCGATTGTCTGTTCTGTTTTCGAAATTTTTTCTACCACCACCAATAAATACATCAATGTCAGTTTTAAGATAATCAGTCGCAATCTCTTCTGTCATTTTGCGACTTACTTGATGCGCAATAAACGATGCTGGTGTGGCATGGGTAACATCGCAAGCTACCACCATTCCTGTCGAAAGTCCATTTTTTTCGGCTACTTCAAGTATTGATTCAGAAGCCGTAGAGTCTGGATTCATGCCAATCATTCCATTTCTGGTTTTTATGCCGCTCGAAAGGGCAGTGCCACCAGCGCCCGAGTCGGTTGTAAAATGGCTTGATGAATAGGTTTTCGAAAACCCAATATTTTTAAAACGTTCCAATTGTAATTTATTGCCATTGGCTACCATACCAGCATAAATATGTGCTAATCCCATGCCGTCGCCAATAATAAATACTACATTTTTAGGCTGCTTTTGAGCAAATAATGCAACTGTAAGTATGACGAGTACTGATGTAATTTTAATCTTTTTCATTTAACTAATTTCTTTTAAAATACCATTTAATTCAAGTTTTATTGCTTTTAAACGTTCAACTAGCTCTTGTTGTTTTTGAACTACTTCTTTTTTTTCTCCCAATTGCTGTTTAGCGCCATCTAAGGTCAATTTTTTATCTTCAACCAAGTGAATGATATTTTTTATAACCTGAATATCGTCTTTTGTGTAAAAACGTGTATTGCCTTTGTTGCGCTTGGGTTTTAATTGCTTAAACTCTTTTTCCCAAAAACGTAGATTCGACTGATTAATGTGAAACATTTCAGCTACTTCGGAAATAGAATAATAGAGTTTTTCCATTTTAAAATAACAATTATTTTAGGATTTTTAGTTTTTCGCCAATTTTTAATTTGCTACCCCGAATGTTATTCCATTTTTTTAATTTCGTAACCGAAACGCCATATTTATTAGCCACATAACTTAACGTTTGTCCCTTTTTTACGGTATGATATTTCGTTTTACTTCCTACCGATGTCTGAATTAATGGTTGTTTTTGCGCTAATAAAATCTCCGTTTCTTCGCGGCGATTGTTGATTAATGAATCGGCTTTATAATTTACAATTTCTTTTTGTTTATCAATAAATCCATTCGCATAATTGAGTGGAAGACAGAGTGCATAAGGTTTAATATTGCCCGGAATTAAATCTTTTCGATATTGTGGGTTCAAAAGTCGAATTTGCTCAATAGGGATATTTAAAACTGCACTTATTTGGTCGAAATGCACTTTTTCGTTTACTATAATTGTATCAGTAATAAGAGGCATTTTTACTTTTGCTTTGCATATATTGTGCTGTGTGGCATAGTGCATCGAATAATTGGCTGCAATAAATATGGGTACGTAACCACGTGTTTCGGCTGGTAAATAAGGATAGATATCCCAATAATCGCGCTTTCCACCCGATCTGCGAATGGCTTTATTTACATTTCCTGGTCCACAATTGTAAGCTGCAATTACCAAATGCCAATCGCCATACATCGAGAATAAATCTTTCAGAAATCGAGCTGCTGCGTAACTGGATTTTATGGGGTCGAGACGCTCATCTACTAGGCTATTTATTTCCAGACCGTACATGCGCCCCGTGGGAATCATAAACTGCCATAAACCGGCTGCACCAACTCGCGATAGGGCTGTTGCATTGAGTGCTGATTCTATAATTGGTAAGTATTTTAATTCAATAGGTAAATTACTTTGTCCAAGCACATGCTCGAAAATGGGAAAGTAATAATCGCTCATACCCAGCATATATTCCATTTGCTGACGTTTGCGCACGGTATACATTTCGATAAACGACCGAACGTTATTGTTGTAGGGCATTTCCATTATGCATGGCATTTTGGATAATCGGAGTTTGTATATGGAGTCGGAGATATTTAAAGGTATATCGGACGAACGGCAATTCGATTTTTCAGCGCGTTTTACAACCCACGAATGTAATAAATTATCGAGTGTATTATAAAATTCGTTTGGAACTGAAATAGATGTGTCCTTACCATCTTCGCCTGGCAAACTGCTATTGGGTACATTTAATTGTGCCAAAATTGCTACCGGAAATGATATAAGTAAGATTAGTATGTTTTTTAGTAAGCGATTCATTGAAAATTTATTTCTCCGATTATAATTATTTTATTTATTTGTAAATCAACAGCTTCGTATCATCATTTTAAATTCAAACTCAATTGTAGCCCTGCCGTATTTGTTTTTCCATACGCATTTTGCAATAATGCCGGACGAACATGTAACGTTAAATCTGGACTAATATCAAAATCAAACAATTGGGCATCAACATAAGCTTCTACTAGTGTTAAAGCATAATATCCTATCGAAAATATGATGCTCAAATCTCTTCGACGCCGGTACTGTTCGTAATAGGATTTTAGGTTAGTTTCCAGCCCCGATTTTCCGCCCGGATAATTATCAATAGTATAGCCCGATGGCAATATGTCAAGATAACTATTCGTTTTGTCATTTATATCTGAAATATCGCGGTATGCCAACCTGTATTTTTCATAACGTGAGGCATTGTAACTTATTGCGTAAGCACTCACTGCAAATCCAGCATAAACAATAGGTACTTTCCAATACCTACGATTCATTATTTGACCAAAGCCAGGTATAATAGCACCCATCCAAACCACTCTTACTGGGTTTGGTTTGAAACCTTCCACACTTGAAGTGTCTTTTTTTAAGTTAGTTTTTTTTGTTTTCTTGGCAATTTCAATTGGTTTTTCAATCGAATCAACTTTCATAAATAAACTATCAGCATTGTTTAAATTGGCTTTTACCAAATTTGTAAACAATAACAGGAAGGCTACTATGTATAATAATGGTTTCAAACTGACAACTTAAATTTTGTCGAACATTTCGAGCATTTTAGCCAACTCTTCGTCGTTCGAAAAAGGGATGCTAATTTTTCCTTTGCCATCAGCCGTACAATTAAACTGTACTTTTGTGCCAAATAAGTCGCTTAGTCGCAATTTTATTTCTTCAAATTCAGGCAATTTAATAACTGGATTTTCTGTTTTCTTTTTTTCTTCAACAATGCCACTGCCTTCCGACAATTCACGAACAGCTTCTTCTACTTTACGAACCGATAAGCCTTCGTTAATAATTTTTTCGTACAAATGGAGTTGAGCCGCAGGGTCGTTTATTCCTAAAATGGCACGGGCATGTCCCATGTCTATTTTTTTATCTTTAATACCCATTTGAATTTCGGCGGGTAAACGGAGCAAACGCAAATAATTGGCAATGGTGGTACGTTTTTTACCTACACGTTCGCTAAGTCGCTCTTGAGTAAGGTTATACTCTTCCATTAATCGGTAAAACGACAAGGCAATTTCTATTGCATTTAGGTCTTCGCGCTGAATATTCTCAATCAGTGCCATTTCCATTACCTGTTCATCGGCAGCTGTTTTTATGTATGCTGGTATAGAGCTCAAACCTGCTAATTTGGACGCACGATATCTACGTTCACCTGCTATAATTAAATACGTGCCATCATCGTTTTTGCGTAATGTAATAGGCGAAATTACACCCAATTCGCGTATAGAAGTAGCAAGCTCCGAAAGGGCATCCTCATCAAAATGTACGCGCGGCTGATTCGGATTTGCTACAATTTGGTTTATGTCGACTTCGCTAATCGACGATGACCCATTTGTACTAATAGATTCATTATCAATGAGTGCACCTAAGCCACGCCCAAGTCCCATTATGTTTTTTGCCATTCTGTTTTATTAACTTTAAACTTTCAATATTCAATTCTCAATCAGTAAATGCAAATGCTGTAAAATACACTAATTACAAACTACAAACTGCAAACTATAAACTACAAACTATAAACTACAAACTCTTATACTTTGCAATTAATTCTTTTGCTAAATCCATGTAATTGGTAGAGCCTTTCGATTCTGGATCATACAATAGTACCGGCTTTCCGTGGCTTGGAGCTTCGCTCAAGCGTACATTTCGTGTAATCGCTGTTTCGAAAACCATTCCCTCGAAGTGTTTTTTTACTTCGTTGTATACCTGATTAGCAAGCCGCAAACGATTGTCGTACATTGTTAGCAAAAATCCTTCAATTTCTAAGTGCGGATTAAGTTTGCTCTTTATTATTTTAATTGTATTTAATAATTTGCTTATCCCTTCGAGCGCAAAATACTCACATTGTACCGGTATTATTACCGAGTCGGATGCGGTTAGCGAATTTACGGTTATCAGCCCCAAAGAGGGCGAACAGTCTATTAAAATATAATCGTATAAGTCTTTCAGAGGTTGGAGCAGTTTGCTCATAACGTGTTCGCGCGATTCCATATTCAACATCTCAATTTCAGCTCCTACAAGGTCGATATGCGAAGGCAGTACAAAAAGATTTTCGACTGCTGTTGGCTGTATAGCTTTTACCGAAGGAACTCCATCAATCAAACATTCGTAAATTGTAAATTCAAGCGTTCGTATTTCAATTCCTAACCCCGACGAGGCATTCGCTTGAGGATCAGCATCAACCAATAGTACTTTTTTGCCTAATGTTGCCAATGAGGCTGCTAAGTTTATGGCAGTTGTGGTTTTACCAACTCCACCTTTTTGGTTTGCCAATGATATTATTCTACCCATTCTATTTGAAGTTTATTTTTCATCAATTGTGTTATACATCTTTTTTTTTAGTAAAAAAATAAGTTTGTAAACAAGCGTTTCGCAAATTATTTACAAAACAGATACTGTTTTTTTACCGAATGGCAAAGATAGGAAATTTAATTGACCCATTCAAGCCATTCAAATTGCAATAAGTTTTTTTAAGTGTATTTTTTTTGAGCTTTGTTGCAACAATTGGAATGACTTTCGCTCTGAAAGGTTTTATGTAGCATAATAAAAACTGTGATGTTTTTGAAGGGTAAATAAGGCAGAAATATTTTATTATCTAAGTGATTTACAGGTAGGGGAGAGGGAGAATGAAAAAAGATTTGGGCGTGCCCCTTCGGGTCGGGCTTCACCATTTTCATTCACCCAAAAGTGTTTTATTTCCAATTGATTTATATAAAGTGTTATATGTCCAATTGCTCGAACAACGTATTCATCGTAAGGTAGTGCAATAGCAAAATTTCTTTTTAATCTTGATTGATTATAGTTTTCATTCTTTCAATAAGCTTTATTAAAACTTGAAGATTACAACTTCTTGTCTTACTTTCAATTGCATTAAATTTATGATACCAAAGTTTATTAATTTCAATTCCGTTATTTTGTGCTTCTATTGCAGCATTTATAGTATTAAAAGGTAAAGTTTTTGTATTATCATTTATAGAATATATAACTCCACCATCGATACTTCTTCTAATATAATGATAATTGACATTTTTCTTTGTTATATAAAGTACTTCACCTTTTCTCAAATTATTCAATATTTCTTCCACTAGATTATTCTTTTTTGTGTATAATTAATTAACAGATAAAAATTTGTACTAATTACAATTTTCTAGCACAATTTTGGACAAATATAAAAATAATATTTTGATTATTTTTGATAATACTAACAATTCTGTGCAGTTATGCAGTAAAATACAGCAAAACCCTTAGTTTCATATTTTTATTAACCGCATACAACTGCGCAAAATGGCAAAAATGCACCCTTGCTCTCCATAGCCTGTAACTTAGTCCGGCTTTTCACTAGACGTAGGCGGAGCCAACGCCCAGCCCAATGCGAGATTTTACGCTTCAAAGAGCGGGGCGATTACATTGTTTTTAGATTCTGCCATAATTCTTTATTTTTGTTTAATGTTAGAAGTGTTAATAATATAATTGTTTATCATTGAATTTGCATAAATATAAAATTCTAACGCATAATATTGCATTTTAATATTGGATTATCCTATACTGATCCTATACTAATCCTATAATGATCCTATACTCATCGCATACTTATCCCATATAGGTATATTTATTCAGTTATTCCATAACACTAATGATAATTTAATAACAAATAATTCTATAACGATATAATTATTTGGTTTTAAGCAAAAAAAAATCACTCAATTATTTCGTAAACTACCTATATTTTTGCTATCTTTGCAACTCAAAAAATACAAATAAAATAAAGTTATGGGAAAAATTTCAGAAGTCGTAAAACCTGGTGTAATAACCGGTTCCGATTTGCAATTTGTTTTTAAAGTAGCTAAAGAAGCCGGCTTTGCTATTCCGGCAGTAAATGTAGTAGGTTCGTCGACTGTAAATGCTGTGCTCGAATCAGCTAAGGTAGCCAACGCACCAGTAATGATTCAGTTTTCGAACGGTGGTGCTGCTTTCAATGCTGGTAAAGGATTGAAATTGGAAGGCCAACAAGCTGCAATTCTTGGTGCAATTGCTGGAGCAAAACACATTCACACCGTTGCTGAGGCTTATGGCGTATACGTAGTGTTGCATACCGACCATGCCGCCAAAAAACTTCTACCTTGGATTGATGGATTACTTGATGCTGGCGAAAAACATTTTGCCGAAACAGGTAAACCTTTGTTCAGTTCACACATGCTTGATCTTTCGGAGGAACCATTGTTAGAAAATATCGAAATTTGTAAATCATACCTTGCTCGTATGAGTAAAATTGGTATGACCCTCGAAATCGAATTAGGCATCACTGGTGGCGAAGAAGATGGTGTTGATAATAGTGGTGTTGATAATAGCTTGCTCTATACACAACCCGAAGATGTGTATCAGGTTTATAAAGCATTAAGCAGCATTTCGCCAAACTTTACAATTGCAGCTTCGTTTGGTAATGTACATGGTGTTTACAAACCAGGAAACGTAAAATTGCAACCAGTAATTCTAAAAAACTCACAGGAATATATTAAAACGAAAGATGGACTTTCTGAAGATCATCCTGTTAGCTTTGTATTCCATGGTGGTTCAGGTTCTTCGCACGAAGAAATTCGCGAAGCAATTGGCTATGGTGTTGTAAAAATGAATATCGATACAGATACACAATGGGCATTCTGGGATGGTATTCGTGGTTTCGAAGCTAAAAATCGTGCTTATTTACAATCTCAAATTGGAAATCCGGAAGGCGACGAAAAACCAAACAAAAAATTCTACGATCCACGTGTATGGTTGCGCAAAGGTGAAGAGTCATTAATTGCTCGATTACAAATTGCTTTTGACGATTTGAATGCAGTAAATAGTCTTTAAAATTTACTGATGATAGAATAAAAAATGAGCGGATAACTTTATGTTATCCGCTCATTTAATAATTGTAAAGTCCGAAATTAGTTTACTTTGAATTTTTCGTTTCCATTTACTAAAAAGTCAACAATTTGATTTGCGGCAGCAATACCAGCATTCACATTGGCTTCGGCTGTTTGGGCACCCATTTTTTTAGGTGTTGTAAAGTACTGATTGCCAACTTTTTCTTTCATTTCGCTATCGTTAGTTGGTACAATATCCGTAACATATTTAAAATCAGGTCGCGAAACCATAAATTCGAGTATGCCGGTTTCGTCAATTACTTCCTTGCGTGCCGTATTTACTAATACTGCGCCCTTTGGCATTAAATTCAACAAAGCAGCATTGATGGATTTCTTTGTTTCGGCAGTAGCAGGAATATGTAGCGAAATAATATCCGAAATTTTGTAAAGTTCCTCAACAGAACTTAGGGCTGTTACACCATCGTTTTCGATAACTATCTTGGGGCAAAATGCATCATAAGCATAGAGCTCCATACCAAAACCTTTAGCTATTCGAGCTACGTTACGTCCAACATTTCCATAAGCATGAATGCCTAATTTTTTGCCTTTTAATTCAGTTCCCGACGTTCCATTATAGAAATTGCGAACGGCAAAAACCAACATGCCAAAAACCAATTCGGCTACGGCATTCGAGTTTTGGCCGGGCGTGTTCATCACACAAACATTAGATGCCTTTGCCGCTTCCAAATCTACATTATCGTAACCTGCACCTGCACGTACTACAATTTTCAATTGTTTGGCTGCTGCAATTACTTCGGCATCAATAATATCACTACGAATAATGATGGCATCAGCATCTACTACCGCGTCGAGCAATTCCTGTTTTTGTGTGTATTTTTCGAGCAGCGCCAGTTCGAAGCCAGCTGCTTCCACTTCTTTACGAATACCGTCGACTGCTACTTTGGCAAACGGTTTATCAGTTGCAATTAATACTTTCATGTTTAAATATAGACTACAGACATCAGACATCAGACAACGGAATGTAAGTTTCCGTTGTCTGTTGTCAGTCGTCTAATTAATGTTGTTTTTCAAATTCGTTCATACAATCAATCAATGCTTGAACACTTTCGATAGGCATTGCATTGTAAATTGAAGCGCGGTAACCACCCACAGAGCGGTGTCCTTTTATTCCGTCCATTCCTGCAGCAGTAGCAAATTTAAGAAATTCGCTTTCAAACTCTTTATATTCGGGCTTCATTACAAAACAAACATTCATTATCGAACGATCTTCTTTTACAGCTGTACCAACAAACATTTTGCTATTATCAATTGCATTGTAAAGAAGTTCTGCTTTTACAATATTACGTTTGTTCAGCTCTGCTACACCACCATTTGCTTTCATCCAACGCAATGTTTCTAACGCGCTATAAATTGGCAAAACAGGAGGCGTATTAAACATGGAAGCCTCGTTTATGTGTGTTTGATAATTGAGCATGGTTGGTATGTAACGCGAAACTTTGCCCAAAATATCATTTTTAATAATAACAAATGCCAATCCAGCAGGAGCTAAATTCTTTTGCGCCCCACCGTAGATAATTCCATATTTTGAAATATCAATTGGGCGAGAAAAAATATCTGACGACATATCGGCAATCAAAGGCACTGGCGAATCTAAATCGGTGTGTAATTCGGTACCGTAAATGGTGTTATTTGTTGTAATGTGAAAATAATCAGCATCGGTTGGTATAACAAAATCTTTGGGGATGAAAGTGTAATTTGCGTCTTTTGATGAGGCAACTTCCACCACTTCACCAAATCCTTTGGCTTCTTTCATGGCTTTGCTTGCCCAAACGCCCGTAGTCAAGTAGGCAGCCTTTTTTTCCATTAAATTAAACGGAACCATACAAAATTGCATGCTTGCGCCACCACCTAAAAATAAAACTGAATAGCCTTCAGGGATTTCTAAAAGTTCGATGAACAACTGACGAGCTTCTTCGATAACAGCTTCAAAATCTTTAGAACGGTGGCTGATTTCGAGTATCGAAAGCCCCGAGCCGTTGAAATCTAATACTGCCTGAGCTGTTTTCTCAATTACCTCGTGAGCAAGAATTGATGGCCCTGCGCTAAAATTATGCTTTTTCATGCTTTAAAAAATATTAATTGAATTATAATTGTACGAAGCTAACATTTGCAAAAACAAATGTTGTTGCATACACTAAAATTAAGTTGATTTTCGTCGTTTTATTGTTTCAAAAATGAGAGTGCAAAAGTACGGAATTTTTTAAGTATAACCTTGAAAAAATGAGTATTTATAAATAAAAAACGTCATTATTTTATACATATAAATTTTTGCATAAAAAGTCTGTATTTTTATACCGTTTTAATTGCACACTACTTGTATTATTGTTACTAAAATTAAAAAGCACAGAGTTTTTTTCTGTGCTTTTAAAAATTTTATTTAGCGTTGTTGTTCTTTTGCCCAACTATCTTTTAGCGAAACTGTACGGTTGAAAATTAGTTTTTCTGCAGTCGTTTCTGGGTCGACATTAAAATAACCTAAGCGCTGAAATTGAAATTGCTCAAGTGCTTTAGCGCCTTTCAAAGTTGGTTCAACAAAGCAATTATGAAGCACTTTTAACGAATCGGGGTTTAACAATTCGCGGAAATCGCGCGGGTCGGCTGATGGGTTTTCGATGCTAAATAATCTATCGTACAAACGTACTTCAGCTTTCAAAGCATGTTGAGCCGATACCCAATGCAATGTGCCCTTCACTTTTCGTCCCGATTCGGGCATGCCACTTTTTGTTAATTCATCGTATTCGCAGTAAATTTCTTCTATTTCACCAGCTTCATCTTTCTTACAACCGGTACATTTTACAATATAAGCACTTTTAAGTCGAACTTCTTGACCTGGAGTCATACGGAAAAACTTTTTTGGAGCATCTTCCATAAAATCTTCGCGTTCTATATACAGTTCGCGCGAAAAAGGAATAGTACGTACGCCTGCTGTTTCATCTTCGGGATTGTTAATGGTTTCCATCATCTCCACTTTGTCAGCAGGATAATTGGTAACAATCAGTTTTACAGGATTTAATACTGCATTTACACGCGTTGCAGTCTTGTTTAAACTTTCACGTACCGCATGTTCGAGCAATCCAATGTCGTTTTGAGCTTCGAATTTGGTGTATCCAATTTTATCAATAAAATTATGAATTGCTTCAGGTGAATATCCTCTTCGTCGAAGTCCACAAATAGTAGGCATGCGCGGGTCGTCCCAACCAATAACTAACGCTTCTTGCACCAATAGAAGCATTTTACGTTTGCTCATTACGGTGTAGGTGAGATTCAAACGATTAAATTCTATTTGTCGAGGACGATAATCGCTGTTTTTAAATTGGTCGATGAACCAATCGTAAAGTGGACGATGCACTTCAAATTCGAGCGTGCACAACGAATGTGTTACCCCTTCGAAATAGTCCGACTGTCCGTGTGCATAATCGTACATCGGATAAGCTTTCCAAGTATACCCTGTGCGGTGATGCGGATGTGAAGTAATAACACGATACAATAATGGGTCGCGAAAGTGCATGTTCGATGAAGTCATGTCAATTTTGGCTCGAAGCACCATAGCGCCTTCGGCAATTTCACCCGAATTCATTTTTAAAAATAATTCTAAATTTTCCGAAATAGGGCGGTTGCGATACGGACTTTCGATGCCAGATACAGTTGGCGTTCCTTTTTGTTTCGCAATTTCTTCAGCGCTTTGTTCGTCTATATATGCTTTTCCTTGTTTAATAAGCTCAACAGCTAAATCCCAAAGTTGCTGAAAATAATCGGATGCGTAGTATACATTTTCCCATTTATATCCCAACCATTGAATATCTTCTTTTATTGAATCTACGTATTCTACATCTTCTTTTACAGGGTTCGTATCATCGAATCGAAGGTTGCATATACCATTGTAATTGCGCGCAATACCAAAATCAAGACAAATAGCTTTGGCATGGCCTATGTGTAAATAGCCATTGGGTTCGGGTGGAAAACGAGTCTGTATTCGCCCATCGTTCTTACCATCTTTCAAATCTTGCTCAACAAAAGCCTCAATAAAATTCAAGCTCTTTTTTGGTGTATCATCTGTTTTAGCTTCCATTCTTTCTTATATGTTACGAGTGTTACAATAAACTAATATCCAATCAACCAATCAACCAATCAACCAATTAACCAATTAACCAATCAATCAATCAATCAAAATATCCTTTTACAATTCCGCGAGGTGAATTTTTTATAAATAAAATTATTTCATCTCGTTCTTTGGTGGCAGGCAATTCGGCCATAATACGCTCTATGGCATGCGAAGTATTCATTCCTTTGAGATACACATAACGATAAACATCTTGTATATCACGTATTTGCTCGTTTGTATATCCTCTACGACGCAACCCTATTGAATTAATACCAGCATACGAAAGAGGCTCGCGACCAGCCGTTACAAATGGTGGAATATCTTTATTCACTTTTGCTCCTCCTTGCACCATTACATGGGAGCCAATATGTGTAAATTGGTGAACTAAAATTCCACCACTTAGTATTGCATAATCGTCGATTTCCACTTCACCAGCTAACTGAGTAGCATTCGAAATAATAATATTATCTCCTAACAAACAATCATGAGCCACATGGCAATAGGCCATTATCAAGCAATTGTTACCAATTACTGTTTTCCCTTTTGCTGATGTTCCTCTATTTACAGTAACATACTCACGCAGTGTAGTATTATCACCAATAATAGCAAGTGTATCTTCGCCTTTAAATTTCAAATCCTGAGGGATAGCACCTATTACTGAGCCCGGAAAAATGCGACAGTTTTTGCCAATACGCACACCTTCCATAATGGTAACATTTGATCCAATCCAAGTTCCATCACCAATTTCAACGTTTTTGTCGATGGTTACAAAAGGATCAATAACTACAGTTGCGGCAATTTTTGCATCGGGATGTACGTAAGCCAATGGTTGCTTCATTTTGTGCGTGTTTTTAGATTTGCCCTCAATCTCATAAAGGGAATGAAGATTTAATTAAAAAATATTTTAGAAACTCTAAATTCTATTTGTTTTTTACTATCTGAGCCATAAATTCAGCTTCGGCTACAACTTTACCGCCTACAAAAGCATAACCTTTCATAATGGCACATCCGCGTCGCATAGGTTCAGGCATTTCAAGTCGGAAAATTAATGTGTCGCCTGGCACTACTTTTTGACGAAATTTTACATTATCTATTTTTAAAAAATAGGTAGAATAACGTTCAGCTTCTTCAAGTCCATATAGAACCATAATACCACCTGTTTGAGCCATTGCTTCTACCAGTAAAACTCCTGGCATGACTGGTTCGTCAGGAAAATGACCCATAAAAAATGTTTCATTTGCAGTAACATTCTTTAATCCAACAACAATATTTTTTCTTATATCAATCACTTTGTCAACCAACAAAAATGGCCAGCGGTGTGGCAATAACTTTCTGATGGCATTAATGTCCAAGATTGGTGAAATTGTATCGTCGTAAACGGGACATTGAACGTCCTGTTTTTTAATATCTTTTCGAATGATTTTTGCTATATCTGTATTAATTTTATGTCCTGGATATCTAGCTATTACTTTGCCTTTGAGAGGTTTACCTATAAGCGATAAGTCCCCAATTACATCGAGCAATTTATGACGTGCAGGCTCGTTTGAATAATTCAAATCGCCACTCAAGTAGGCTGGAATCGATGCATCTATTGTTTCTTGGTGCAATTTTGCACAAAGTTCATCCATTTTTTCCTGCGAAATAATTTCGTCGTAAATTACAATGGCATTCTTTAAATCGCCGCCTTTGATCAGATTCATACTCAAAAGTGGTTCAATTTCGCGTACAAAAACAAAGGTTCTTGCTTTCGAAATCTCAGTTTTGTAATCGCTCAAACTATCGAGTGAGGCAAATTGATTTCCAAGTACAAGAGATTTAAAACCAATATGAACATCGACACTAAAATCATCGTCGGGTAAAATGGTTATTTTAGCTCCAGAGTCTGGAAGGGAATATTCTATTTTTTTTGTTACAACATAATAGTCTTTTTCAGCATCCTGCTCCATAATACCCACTTCTTCAATTTTAGTTACATAAAATTGAGCGCTACCATCTAGTATTGGAAATTCAGGTGCATTGACCTCTAATAAACAATTGTCGATGCCATAAGCATAAAGCGAAGATAGGGCATGTTCGACAGTGCTGATTTGAACATCGCCTTTTTGTAAAACAGTTCCACGAACTGTATGTGTTACATTTTCGGCTAAAGCATCAATTATAGGTTGAGTTTCTAAATCGTTACGCTTGATTTTTATACCGTGGTTTACGGCTGCAGGATTAAAAGTTAATACAATATCCAAACCCGTATGCAATCCCTTTCCACTCAAGGAAAATGCTTGTTTTATTGTTTTTTGATTTGACATTAATTGGAAATTGGTTAATTTGTTGATTTCTTAATTGGTTAATCGGTTGATTAGTTAAATAATTGATTATCTATTTTTTTTGCAATTCGTCTACTTTACGTTGTAAATCGTAAACTATACGCTGTAATTCAGGTAAATTCTTGTGAACTATGGCAGCGCGCTGAAAGGTTTTCATTTGTATGGCTGGATAACCCATTATCATTTGCCCTGGCTCTTTTATAGAGTTTGAAATTCCAGATTGTGCTCCTAATATAGTATTGTCGGCAATATGTAAATGACCAGCTACACCAACTTGACCTGCCACAATGCAGTTTTTTCCAATTTTTGTTGAACCTGAAATTCCTGTTTGTGAGGCAATTACCGTGTTTTCGCCTACTTCTACATTGTGCGCAATTTGAATTAAATTGTCGAGTTTTGCTCCTTTGCGTATAATTGTGCTTCCCAATGTTGCTCTATCAATAGTGGTATTGGCACCAATTTCTACATCATCTTCGATAACGACATTACCCATCTGAGGAATTTTTTTATAAACGCCATCTTCTGCTGGTGCAAATCCAAAACCATCAGCACCTATACTAACTCCCGAATGTATAATACAATTGTTACCCAACGTACATTGTTTATATATATTTACATTGGAATAGAGCGTAACGTTGTCGCCAATTTGCGCTCCTTCTTCAATGGAACAGTTGGCATAAATTCGCACATTATTTCCAATTTTTACATCGTCGGCAATATACACAAAAGGTGCAATATAAGCATTTTCGCCTATTTGTGCCGATTCAGATATTTCGCACTGTTTGGATATACCTGTTTTTTTAGGCTTCGATTGCTCTACTACCGACATGAGAAATGCCAACGATTCGTAAGCATTTTCTACACGAATAAGGGTTGCTTTTGTTGGGCGCTCGGCTTTAAAGTCTTTATTTATAAGTATTATACTTGCATTACTATCGTATAAATACTGACTGTATTTTGGGTTTGCCAAAAAACTCAATGTTCCAGGTTTACCTTCTTCGATTTTCGAAAAATCACCAACTTTGACAGTTCCATCGCCTTCGACAGTACCATTCAGAAAATTAGCAATTTGATCGGCATTAAACTCCATAAAAAAATTTTTGGGTGCAAAGGTACAAAACAAAATTCATTTTTTAGCTTAAATTTATATATTTGGGTCGTTTACCCAATATAACTGTATCTTTTTGCTACTGTGTTTATTCTTTAAATTTTATAATAACAATAAAAGTGTTTTTCAATTTTTTTAGTAAGTACTTGTATATTAAGCATATCCGAAACGATAGCAATGTCTTTCACTGTTCCATTTTTCAATAATATTTGAATATTATCATCTTCGGGTGAATAGGTGTCGGTTGTAACTATTTCGTCGCCCATAAAATAACTCGCTTCTGCTAAGCTGATTCCAAAATGTGCTGCATATTTATCCAAATCTTTTGCATAAATTGATTTATCTACTAAAGTTGGATTTATTTCCACTTTAAATAAACGACGATTTGTAAAATCTTTACATAAGGTGGAAAGTACTCTATCTGAATGATTTCCCCATACTTTTATAGCACATACTAAATCCGAATCATCTAACATTGCAAAATTTTGTATTGCCTCATCTGAAGTTAAAAACGTATTTTTATCTATTGTATTGTATAAAAAATAATGCAAAGCAGGCGATGCAAATAAATCTTGTCCGCGGTGTGCCAACTCTTTGGCGCGTTTAAGAATATTTACTAACATACGCTCGGCAGCTACCGAAGTTTTGTGCAAATATACTTGCCAATACATTAAACGTCGCGCCACTAAAAATTTTTCGATAGAATAGATACCTTTTATATCAACTACCAATTCGTCGTTGTACAAATTGAGCATTTTAATAATACGTGCAGCTCCAATAATTCCTTCGCTTACGCCCGAAAAAAAACTATCGCGACTTAAATAATCCAACCTATCCATATCTAATTGCCCCGACACGAGTTGATGCAAGTATTTTTTAGGATAACGACGCGTAAAAATTTCTATTGCCAAATCGAGCTTACCTTCAAATAGAACGTTAAGTTTTTGCATTAAAATAAGCGAAATTTCTTCATGGCTTATATTATTTACTAAACTATGTTCTAAAGCGTGCGAAAACGGACCGTGCCCAATATCATGCAAAAGTATACAAGCCCGTACAGCTTCAGCTTCGGCAGGCAAAATAGTGTGCCCTTGTTGCTGAAGTTGTGCAATGGCTTCGCCCATTAGATGCATTGCGCCTATCGAATGTTGCATGCGCGTATGTTGCGCACCAGGATATACATACGACGAAAGCCCTAACTGCTTTATTCTGTGAAGGCGTTGAAAATAAGGATGCTGAATTAAATCGTATAAAAATTCGCTTGGAATATTTATAAATCCAAATACAGGATCGTTAATAATTTTGCGTTTATTTGGCTTTTGCATTTTTATAGATGAAAAATAACTAAAAATAAATAACTAAAAAATATAACTTATTGTAGCTAAAGCACGATGATTGCTTACTGTATAAGGATTTACGGCTCTTCCTTTCGTTTGAATTTTTCCGTAAGTTGCTGTTGTAAGTTCATATTCAAAACCGATATTAAAATGCGGAAGTTTGTAGCAAATGTGTGGAGCTACACGGTAAAGTTGATCCATTATTTGTTGACTATCTTCGAAAAAACCGTTACCGTAAACACTCTTTGGCGATAATGTCAAATCCTTGTTTGATCCCAAATTTTGAATAAACCCACCATAAATTCCAACTTGAATTTTCGAACCATAAGCAATACTCAACCACGAAGTTGATGTGTTGAAATTGGTATAATCTGCTTTAGCTGTTGTAGCATCTACACTTAGTCCATATCCACCAACCATCAAATATTCACTCATGTTTTGACCTAATACTGACTTAGCACGTACTTGAAATTTCTTATTTGTATAACCAACATAAGCAACTGCCGCCCCCGAATTAAAGCGTACATTGTTTATTTTCAACGATTTTCCATCCACGCCTACTCCTAAAGCAATGCTTTTCGATTTATAATCTAACCCAATATGTAAACTTGGTAATAGTCCAGTTTTCATATAACTAACACTTGCACCTAAAGGACCCTGAGTCATATATTGCATTTGATATGAAGTAGCAGTCATAAACGAAAGTTTTTGATTAAGTTTTTGAGTAAAACGTATTTGTGGACTACGATTGAAGGGTTGAAAAGGAGTTCCCACACTCAATGCAGGTGTAATCGGTTGTAAATTTGAAAACATGGGATGCCAGGTTTGACCAACCAACAATTCCGATTTTTCCCAATTTAATTTCATATATGCCTGACGTAGGCGTATCAAATAAT
>JAIFKX010000056.1 GCA_020049335.1 Paludibacter sp.
TACTTTAAGCGAATCGGTTAAAATGTTGGCCTGTAAATTAAGCGCAACAAAAAACAGCATTATCAAAATGCTTTTCATTATTTTATCCATAAAATTTGAGTTTATTTATTAAACAAATAGCTATACATCAGACTGAATAACAGCCCGATGTAGAAGTCGAAAAAATAAAAGAATCTCAGGATTTTGGTGGATGAAAAATTCCTTTGCCGAATGAAGCAAGAACAAACAAAGTGGTAGGTGGAAATGCAATTTTCCGAATGATATTTATATCAAAATTATTGAAAATAAAGGGTGAAAAAATAGAATTGAAAATGATTTCAAGCGTTGATTTAGGAAGGACAGGAAAGCTCGAAGGTTGTTCTGTTTTGGCTAATTCTTTTTTTAGATGACACTTTCCATGGCAGCAATTGTTTTTAACCTCCCTTTTTTCACACAGATTTTTTTCAATAAATTGCTGATTTACAAAGAACGACACAATAACATACATTTTGCTTGCTGGTTGCAAAATGAATATAAGAATAATTAGTATGGCAAGTATTTGCTTCAAAGTGTGTTTTATTGTAAAACACAAATATAGCGGTTTTAAATTTAATATAAAAATGGAATGATACGTTTTGTTTTGGACATGTAGTTTATGTAATCGGAATAATGTGACAAAAGGATTTTTTCTTCCACATTCATTTTTACAATTAAATCGACCAAAACAATAACGAAAACCACCAATCCAAGGTGCGAATAATTATTGAGCAAAAATGCTAAAAGCAACAACAAAACGGCAGTATACATAGGATGCCTAAGTACGCGATAAGGCCCTGAAGTACATAATTGTCCGCCTTTCTTTACCGAAGGCAAAACAGTAACTGTGTGCAACTTCATGGCAAGAATAGCCCAAACGCCAACAACCACCGACACAATTTCGATCGCCAAAACAACACCATTTTGAGGATAGCTATCGCCCGTTATGACGAAAAATGCGATACCCGCAAATTGAATAGCGACTAAAAGATAATGAGTGAGCATAAATGAGAAATTTATTAAATGAGTAAACAGATTGGGTGTGGAAATGTTTAATTATTCGCTTTTAAAAAGAAATATTTATTTCAAATAAAATGGACTAAAATCACTACTTTTGCCGTTGATAATATATTAAAACATGAAAATTCTCCATACCTCCGACTGGCATTTGGGTCGCCAGCTTTACAACCAAAAACGAACCGACGAATTCGAAGCTTTTCTGAGTTGGCTTATCGAGACCATTAGCGACCAAAATATTGACACCCTTTTGGTGGCAGGCGATGTATTTGATACCACTACCCCATCGGCTTCGACGCTACAAATGTATTTCGATTTTCTGCATCGGGCTTCCAACACCTGCTGCCAGAATATTGTGCTCATAGGTGGCAATCACGACTCGGCAACGCTGCTCAATGCACCCAAGCTGCTACTCAAAGGCATGAATATACATGTAGTGGGCGAAATGTGCGAAAATATGGAAGAGGAGGTAATTACGCTTTACGATAAAAATAAGCAGGCGCAGGCTATTGTTTGCGCTGTTCCGTATTTGCGCGATAGGGATGTGCGCTCGGTAAAACCGTACGAAAGTATGGACGAAAAAGTGGCTCAATTGGTTGTTGGCATAACGGCACATTACGAAGAAGTGGCTAATTTAGCCCAAAAACGCTTGTTGCAATTTGGAAAAAAAATGCCTGTCGTAGCTATGGGGCACCTTTTTACAACTGCCGACCGCAGCAATAATGGCGATGGAGTGCGCGAATTGTATGTGGGAACTTTGGCCCATATTGATGGCAAACGATTTTCGAACTTATTCGATTATGTGGCACTCGGACATATCCACATAGCCCAAAAAGTAGGTGGCGAAGACCATAAACGCTATTCGGGCTCGCCCATACCAATGGGATTTAACGAAGCGGCTCAAACAAAAAAAGTGGTGCTAGTAGAATTTGAAAATGGCGAACGGATTATTTCTCAACTAGAAGTGCCTTGTTTCAAAAAACTGACTCGCATTTCGGGTTCTGCCATTGCAATACGCGAGCAAGTGAGCAATTTAGTTTACGAGCAATCCGATTGTTGGCTCGAAGTAAACCTAAGCGAAGGCGACAACGCTCCTGATTTATCTACCGAATTATTAACTATCACCGAAAAGTCTACTATTACATTGCTTTCGGTAAAAGATATGCGGGCAAAAGTAAATACAACATTAACCGCTTCGAGAAATGAGACATTAAATGAATTAACACCCAAGGACGTTTTCGAAAAATACTTGGAATCAAATCGTATTTCGGAAGAACTAAAGCCAACATTAATAACTTGTTTTGATGAAATTTTAATGCACTATAACGAAATGAAAGCTGAAAATCTATAACCATGAAAATCCTAAAATTACGTTTCAAAAATTTGAATTCTCTTGCTGGCGAATGGGAAATTGATTTCAGCTCGCCACAATACACTTCCGAAGGGATATTTGCCATTACAGGACCAACGGGCGCAGGTAAATCGACCATTTTAGATGCCATCTGTTTGGGTTTGTATGGAAAAACACCCCGACTAAAAAATATAACAGCAGCGGAAAACGAAATTATGTCTCGTAAAACAGGCGCTTGCTATGCCGAAGTATTTTTCGAATCGCAAAAAGGTATTTTTCGAAGCAATTGGAGTCAAAGACGCTCACGCGATAAAGCTACTGGTGCTTTACAATCACCCAAATTTGAGATTTCAGACGAAACAACAAATAAAATTATTGAATCGCAACTTTCCAAAACACCAAAAGTTATTGAGGAGTTAACCGGCATGGATTTCAATCGGTTTACACAAGCTATGATGCTGGCGCAAGGTAGTTTTGCTGCTTTTCTGCAAGCTTCCGAAAACGACCGCGCAGCCATGCTCGAAGACATTACGGGCACCGAAATATATTCCGAATTGTCGAAATTAGCTTTCGAACGTAATAAAGCGGAAAAAGATACATTGCACGAAATGCAACTTCAAGCCGGTGTAATTAAAATCCTTAGCGAAGAAGAGCTAATGGCTTTTGAAACAGAATCCAATGAAAATCAGCTATTTATTCAGCAAAAAAATAAGGATAAAAAAGCCGTAGATGATTCGCTACAATGGTTAAAACAAATTGCCGATTTCGCAGCCGAATTGCAGCGATTAGAAACTGCCAAAACTACCAACGAGGCTGCCATTATTGAATTTGCACCGCAACAAACTCGCCTCAACATGGCGCTAAAAGCAGCTGAGTTAGAAGCCGATTTTGTGCAATTGCAAGCCGACCGAAAAGCGGTTGCCGCCAATATCCAAGAATCGAAAACAATTTCAGAAAATCTTCCAAAGCTCGAAACTGATTGCATCAATGCCGACAATCAGCTCAAAAACAAGCAAGAAGAACAACAAAGAGTTGCTAAGAATGCCGAAGCCGAACGTGAAACTTTTAAGCAAGTGCGCGCAATGGATGTATTGATAGCTGAGAAAAGAAAAACAGCCACCGAACTTTTCAACAATAAAAATATTGCCGAAAATCAAAGGAATGAGCTTGATAAAAAAATCGCAGACTTGAGTGATTTAATTCAAAAATCGAGTACTGAATTACAAACTTCGAGCAACTATTTAACACAACACAAAGCCGACGAAGCTTTGCAAGAGGAAGCGCCTGCTCTGAAAGCGAAAATTGCAACTTTAGTGCAAAATATTAAAACCCTTAGCGAGAAAAATTCAGAAATTGCAAAATCGAAAAACGATAAACTGCTGGTTGAAAAAGTTGTAGCAACAAAAGGGCAAGCGATTAATGAGATGGATAGTCAAAATCAAAAATTAACGGCAGAAATTGATAAAGTTAGTAAAGCCTCCACCGAATTGCTTGCAGGCAGAACGACCGACGATTACCGACGAGAATTGAATTTGCTAAATGAAAATCTGCGTTTGCAACAAAAAATTGAAAGCTACGAAATGGAACGTACGCACTTGCAGGATGGAAAATCCTGTCCGCTATGTGGCTCAGAGCACCATCCCTTTGCGTTAGGAAACATTCCGCCCAGCAATGCAACCAAAGAGCGCATTGAGACAATAACAAAATTGATGAGTGCGATTGAAAAAACGGACATCGAAAAACGAAATGCCGAAAACGCCTATCAACGCAAACAAATTGAACTGACCAATGCAAAAGCCGAACTCAAGATTAAGCAAAGCGAAATAGAAAATTTCGAAGCAAATTTAAAACAAAAATCGACAGAATATAATCTGTTGAATGAAACAACCAACAATTTAGGTTTTGAAATTAAAAACGCTTTAGCTAATTTTGGAATAACTGAAGGCAACAATTGGCTGCAAGTGAGCGAATTAATTTCGAATCGTACAGCAAATTGGAAACACCACAACGACTCCAAAACTGCTATCGAAGCCGAAATTCTACGTATCGAGGGGGAACGAAATACACATGTTGCACTTCGGGATGAAGCGCAAAATCAACTAAAAAAACTAAATGATGATTTTGATACTCAAAAAGAGAATTTCGACAATTTAACTGCCAAGCGAACAGAACTTTTCGGCACCAAAAACACCGATGCCGAAGAACAAACGTTGGGTAAAAAACTAACACAGGCCGCCGAAGCTATTGTAGTGGCACAAAATGCCTTTGCACAAGCCGAAAATTTGCTTAAAAATAAAAAACAACGCTTAGAGGAGCTAAAATCGGCTTTAATAGAGCTTGAACCGAATTTAAAACAACTCGAAAAACAGTTTGAACTAAAACGAGAGGAAGCAGAATTTACAACCGAAAGCGATTTTGTGATGGCGCGTTTGCCTATCGACGAACGCAATAACTTGAGGCAGCAAGCCGAGATGCTAAGCAACATAGCCACAGGTATAAAAGCCAAACTCGAAGAACTAAAAATTAAACTCGAAAACGAAGAGGCTAAAAATTTAACCCAAGAATCAACTGAAGAACTTCAAAAGCAAGCCGCTACATTTGCCGAAGAAATAAACTCACTTATTTCTCGTAACGGAGCCATTACCAACACCTTAAATACAGATAAAAGTAACCGAGAGCAATATTCGGAGTTACTAAACACGATGGAATTGCAAAAAGCCGAACAGCAGAAATGGGCTCATCTCGATAACTCTATTGGCTCTGCCGATGGTAAAAAATTCCGCCGATTTGCACAGGGTTTAACATTCGAAATTATGGTGCGTGCCGCCAACCAGCAGTTAGCCAAACTCTCCGACCGATACGAGCTAATGCGCACGATAGACAGTCCGCTAAGCCTTTCGGTAATAGACAATTATCAAGCTGGCGAACAGCGCTCAACAAAAAACCTAAGTGGTGGCGAATCGTTTTTGGTAAGCCTTTCGTTGGCGCTTGGATTATCGCATATAGCAAGTAAAAACGTGCGCATAGATTCCCTTTTTCTCGACGAGGGCTTTGGCACACTCGACGAGGAAACCCTCGAAATCGCACTCAACACGCTGGCCTCCATACAACAAGATGGCAAACTGATTGGAGTAATCTCGCATATATCGCAAATGAAAGATAGAATAAACACCAAAATTGTTGTCGAAAAAAACTCAAACGGTCGGAGCACGCTCAGCGGACCAGGATGCAGGAGAATGGAATAGTTTATTCGTGAGAATACTTATTAAAATAGCGTTATTCCATCTTCATCTTTGGCCGCAGTCTGCTTTTAAAAATCTTGCTATCGGCATATTTATCAGCATGTTGAATGCGCAGTTTTTTGCGGTCTTCTTCGGGCAGATGATAGATGACTTGGCATTCTTCGCCACAGCAACCTTCGTATTTTTGGGCACATTCGGCACATTGTATAAATAGCAAATGGCAATCGTTGTTGGCGCAATTGGTGTGGGTGTCGGCAGGATTGCCACATTGATGGCAACGTGCAATTATTTGTCCATCAACCGATTCGCCTAAGCGCTCGTCGAATACAAAGTTTTTACCGTAAAATTTCGATTCTACGCCAAGTTTTTTAACTTGTTGAGCGTATTCAATTATTCCTCCGTGTAGTTGCGAAACATTTTCGAACCCATTGTGAATGAGGAACGAACTGGCTTTTTCGCAACGAATGCCACCAGTGCAATAAAGCAGAAATTCCTTGTCTTTATCTTCTTTAAATTTATCAACCACCAATTGCATTTCTTCCCTGAATGTGTCCACATCGGGGCAAAAAGCATTTTTGAAACGACCAATTTCGCTCTCGTAATGGTTGCGCATATCCACCACAATGGCGTTCGGGTTATCCAACGCATCATGAAATTCTAATGCAGAAAGATGTTTTCCAACTTTCGATAAATCGTAAGTTCCGTGATCCAATCCATCTGCTACAATTTTTGGGCGGACTTTTATGGTAAGTTTAAAAAATGATTTTCCGTCATCCTCAATGGCGTATTTTATGGGTACATTATTCAGTTCCGGAATGGAATATAAAAACGCCATAAACTGCTCAAAGTTATGCTCCGGCACACTCATTTGCGCATTTATGCCCTCACGAGCCACATAAATTCGTCCAAAACAATTCAATTCTGTCCATTTAAGAAACAACGTATCCCGAAATTCTTGCAGATTTTCTATTTCGAAATATTTGTAAAATGAAATTGTACGGCGAGAAAATATTTCGTTTTGAAGTTGTACTTTTAAAATTCGACGGTCGACACGGTTTCGCAACATGAAAATGTAAATATTTAATAATTAATTGTTTATTAATATTTTGCAATGTAGACATTACAAAATAAGCTTTTTTAAGATTTAATTAAAATGCAGATATTTAATAGCTTAGCAGTTTGATTGTGTTAAAAATCATATTGTACTAATTTCAACTTAAAACATATTTAAAATTGAATTGTTTAAGAAGTAAAAAATAAATACTAAATTTATCAGACAATGAATTCAAATAAAGCAATACCAAAAGATATTGAAGAATTAGAAAACGAAGAGTGGTTTTATTCGCTCGATTATGTGATGCAACAATGGGGCCCCGATCGTGTTGTTGAATTGTTGCGCCAATTGCAAGTGCGAGCACACAAAGCAGGCATCGAATTGCCATTTACTGCTAACACGCCATATATCAACACTATAACGCGCGAAAAACAAGTACCCTATCCAGGGAATCGTGAAATAGAACGCAAAATAAAAAGCATTATTCGCTGGAACGCCATGGCAATGGTGGTAAAAGCAAACAAAAACGAAACTGGCATTGGCGGTCATATTTCCACTTACGCTTCGGTTGCAACGCTGCTCGAAGTGGGTTTCAACCACTTTTTTAAAGGGAAAAATGCACTAAACGGTGGCGACCAAATATATTTTCAGGGTCATTCAACTCCGGGAATTTACTCCCGTGCTTTTCTCGAAGGTCGTTTATCACAAGATAATATATGCAATTTCCGACGCGAACTGAACCCGAATGGTGGTGTTTCGTCGTATCCGCACCCTTGGTTGATGCCTAAGTTTTGGGAATTTCCTACCGTTTCGATGGGACTAGGCCCAATTATGGCAATTTATCAGGCACGTTTCAACCGGTATCTCGAAGACAGAGGATTAAAAGAAACGGCTGGACAAAAAGTGTGGGCATTTTTGGGCGATGGCGAAACCGATGAGCCCGAAGCATTGGGTGCAATTACCTTGGCTTCGCGTGAAAAGTTGGACAATCTGATTTTTGTAGTAAATTGTAATTTACAACGCTTAGACGGTCCTGTACGTGGAAATGGAAAAATTGTGCAGGAACTCGAAGCCGTTTTCCGTGGAGCAGGTTGGAATGTGATAAAAGTACTTTGGGGTGGCGAATGGGACACCTTGATTGAAAACGATAACAAAGGAAAATTGGTAAAACGCATGGGCGAAATTGTGGACGGACAGTCGCAAAAATTCTCCATTGCCGATGGCGGGTATGTTCGTAAGGAGTTTTTTGGTGTCGACCCTGAATTAGAAGACATGGTGAGCCACCTGACCGATGAGCAAATTAAAAAGATGAAACGTGGTGGTCACGATCCTGAAAAAGTATATACTGCCTTTAATGCCGCTGTGAACCACAAAGGTCAACCTACTGTGATTTTGGCAAATACCATTAAGGGTTACGGATTGGGCGAAAGTGGTGAAGGAAAAAATATTACCCATTCGCAGAAAAAGCTGAACGAAGATGAGTTGAAAGAATTCCGCACTCGTTTTGGCATTCCGCTTTCGGACGAAGAAGTGGTAAAAGCGCCTTTCTATAAATTGCCCGAAGATTCGCCCGAAATGCAATACCTCAAAAAACGTCGTGAAGCCCTGGGAGGTTCGGTTCCTGAGCGTCGTGTGGAAGTTCGTCCGATTAAAACGCCTCCCGAAGAAGTGTTTGCTGAGTTTTATAAAAGCTCCGAAGATCGCGAACTTTCCACCACTATGGCTTTTGTTCGTATTCTTACTAAATTATTAAAAGACAAAGAAATAGGCAAACTAATCGTGCCAATTGTACCCGATGAAGCCCGTACTTTTGGTATGGAATCGCTGTTCCGTGCCAACGGCATTTATTCGCACGTTGGTCAACTTTACGAACCCGTTGACAAAGAGCAATTACTATATTATAAAGAAGCCAAAAACGGACAAATTCTCGAGGAAGGAATTACCGAGGCGGGCTCTATGTCGTCGTTTATCAGTGCCGGAACGGCTTATGCCACACACGGACTGAACATGATGCCATTCTTTGTGTATTATTCCATGTTTGGCATGCAGCGCATTGGCGACTTGGTATGGGCGGCTGCAGATATGCAGGCCAAAGGATTTTTGGTAGGTGGAACTGCCGGTCGAACCACATTGGCTGGCGAAGGACTTCAACATCAGGATGGTAACAGTCATTTATTGGCTTATCCCGTTCCGAATTTGGTAACTTACGACCCTGCCTTTGCTTACGAATTGGCTGTTATTATTCGCGATGGCATTCGCCGTATGTACGAAGAACAGGAAAATGTGTTCTATTACGTAACAGTAATGAACGAAAATTACCCCATGCCAGCAATGCCCGAAGGTTCGAAAGAAGGCATTTTGAAAGGAATGTATTTGTACCAACCAACTTCGAATAAAAAAGCAACTCTCAAAGCTAATTTGCTTGGAAGTGGAACCATTCTGAACGAAACATTGAAAGCTGCCGAAATTTTACAAGAAAAATATGGTGTTGGCGTAAATGTATATAGTGTAACAAGTTACAAAGAATTGCAACGCGATGGATTGGATGTGGAACGTTATAATTTACTTAACCCGGGTAACGAAAAAACACCTTACGTTTCGACATTAATTAATAATGATGGCGTAATTGTAGCTGCTTCGGATTATGTAAAAACATTGCCCGATTCTATTTCGAAATGGTTGCCTAAACGACTTTATACACTTGGTACAGATGGTTTTGGACGTTCGGAAACACGCGAAAAATTACGCGATTTCTTCGAAGTTGATGCCAAACACA
>JAIFKX010000168.1 GCA_020049335.1 Paludibacter sp.
CCTTAAATGTTCTGCCCCAAAAGAGAGCATAAATTTTATTCTGACCAACTTGCACATCGCTATAACCCATAATTCCGTTTGGCACGGCATAGGCACCTTTATCAATAAATTCGGGTTCGCCATATTTACCATACACAATCTTCACAATGCATTTGCTGTTCATATTATAAATTTCAACCACATGCCCCAGTTGCGTTACCATAGCAAGAATTCCGTTTTCAGGATTATAATCCAAAAAACCACGCCAAGCCTGAGAAACAACAGTATTGGAAGAGTTATTGGTCTTCGATTTCAGAGGAATTTCGAATAGTCGATCAACAACAAGTCCTTGATTGGTTAGTACGCAAAGGCGGTTTTCCCCACTATAATCGGGCACTATTAGCAACGAATCGTTTATTAAATCAAAATCAAGCGTTCGTATTAGTTCTCTATCAAGGTTTATTTGCATAGTATTCTCCATTTTTGAAACATCAAAAGCTGTTATCATGCTCTTGTTAGCATCCAATGCAACTATATCTCCTTGGTTGTTAAAACGTATATTCTCTACATCGAGAAACTCATTTGGCCCATGCCCCCTGACAGCAAAGCTCTGTTTTAGTTTCAGTTGTGGATAACTAAAACGAAAACAGTAATATTCAGCTCCATGCAAATCGCTGATAACTAAATCGGAACCTGTTTTCTTTATCCGAAATGGATAGCGCATAAACACACTATCGGCAACCAAGGGTGTTGAAATTAGTTTTTTGTCTTTTCCCTTGAATACATCCTCGTCCTGCTGATTGTCGACACAACCAGCTATTATTAAGGTTATTAATAAAATCAAACTGTATTTATATCGTTTAATTAAGCACATAACTTACTTTTTCTTTGTTAATTGGACAGTCAACACTTCCGGTACCATAACAAGTACTAGTATTGCTGTTTTCAGCATACGATAAAGTTTCAATATTTGATAAACTAATTGAAGAAATTTGATTTTTGTTGGTGTTGATTTTTACATGTAGTGCAACCATAAAAACCACTACAATTAAAGTGGGATAAATCAATCTTTTTAGTCGTTTTTTCATAATGTTTTTATTTTAAAATTTTCGACTACAAATAAAATAATAATTTTTCGGATATTACCAAAAAAAAGCAACTCAATTCTTGCACAATTCTATCACAATTCTTACTGAATTCTTACTTATGTTATTTTTTTTACTATTTTTGCGCTTAAATTTAATTATTTTGGTACAAGCTACCTATAGTGTACTAATATTTAACCATGAAGTCGAAACATAAAATTATTCCTGTTGTCATTTTTCTTATTTCTATGCTTATTGCTGCAAATCAGGCGGTTTGGATACACAACATGTATAATATGCACCATCAGGAACTTATTGATTATGCCAATCAAGTAGCAGATAGAGCTGTGTTAATGGAAATTTCCGAACGAAGTGAAAGATTAGGAGGTTTTTCAGTTTTTGCAGCAAACATTCGCAACCCGAGTGACACTGGTCGGTTTTTTACGAAAAGATTAACTACAGCTGACTCAACATATTATTTGAAAATCGACAAAAACGATCCAAATATAATGGATAAGGTTACACAATTTGTAATAAAAGAAACTAATCCAGTTGACCTTATAGATTTAGATAGCTTATTTCGGATTGAACTTTCGAATCGTTACAGTATAAAAAGGAGTTATTTCGATTACATCGACTTAGAAACAAAAAAAACAATTAAAAGTGGCAAACCCGACTTTGTTTCTACCAATTTCCTCTCCACGGATACCATCATCCTTGATATTCAAAAATCAATAGCCGTGGTGGGTTATATCGAAACTCCCAACGATATGATACTGCAGAAAATGCTTTTTCAATTAGTGCTTACTGTATTGTTAATTATTTGTAGTATAATAGGCTTGTTTTATGTAAGCCGAAGTTTTGTTTCGCAGTGGAAGTTAGAAAAGCTACGTCAAAGTTCCATAAATGCCATGACTCACGAATTTAAACGACCCATTTCGGGAGCTGTGGCCATGGTTTCGCTTATCCCGTTTTATATCAAAAAACAAGACTTTCAAAAAGTTTCGGAATATGCCGGAAATACAATGACCGAATTAAATAAGCTAACTGCCTATACCGAACGTATTCAACAAATCAGCAATAACGACAAGGGAAGTACAATACTCAACAAAGAATCAATTGAGCTTATCCCATTTTTTGATACTATAAAAATGAGATATGGTACGAAACAAGTTGCTGGACAAAAAGTGTTTATCGACTGTAATATAAACACTACTCAAAAACAATTAAATGTGGATAAACTCCATTTCTCGAATGTATTGGATAATTTGGTTGAAAATGCCATAAAATACACCAAAGGCGATGTCCAATTATCCATTAGGGTGTCCGATGTTGGTGAAAAACTAAAAATCAGTGTAAGCGACAATGGCATAGGTATATCGGCAAAGGACCTTCCACTTATATTCGACAAGTTTTATCGCGTCGATAGCAAAGAAACGAAAAACAAAGTTGGCTTTGGTTTAGGCTTGACTTATGTAAAATCAATTGTGGAAGCTCATGGTGGTACTATTAGCGTCGAAAGCAAGCTAAACGAAGGTAGTACTTTTACAATTATGCTCTGAAAACAACTTTAAGAATAACGCTGTGATGAACAATGACATACTATTAGTAGAAGATGATTTGATGTTGGGCGAGGTGCTCACAGAATACCTCCAATGTAATAATTTATTGGTATCGTGGTCAAAAGATGGAGCTTCGGCGCTGAAACTTTTTAAAGAATTAAAGTCAAAACTTATTATTTTAGATGTTATGTTGCCCGACATGAATGGGCTTGATTTGATAGTTGAACTACGAAAATCAAACCCCGCAGTTCCGGTTATATTTATGACAGGTACGGAATTTTCAGTCGAATCGCAAGTAAAAGCATATAAAAGCGGTGCTATTAATTACCTGAAAAAACCCATTGTTCCTGAAGTGCTCTTGGCCCAAATTAACCAACTGATACAGACCAATGGATTAAAAATCTATCAATTTGGAAAAACAAATTTAAGTATTGATAAACAATTGCTTACCATCAACGATAAAATTATAAAACTTCGAGAAAAAGAAGCGCAACTGTTGATTTTTCTATTGGAAAATAAGAATAGATTAGTTTCGCGTAATGAAATTTTGCAATATTTATGGTACGATAATCATCCCAAAAGAAATAGTCAGTTAGACAGCTTAATTTCTCGTTTAAAAAAGGAACTTGCTCAAATTCCAAGTATTAAAATTGAAGTTATTTATGGCGTGGGGTATACTGTAATTGTAAAGTAGTTTAAGAGTTTATCGTTGTTTCTATCCCAAACTTCTATATGTAATAGTTGTAATAATTTGATAGTTTTTAGGATGTATAATTTTCAGAAAACAAAATTATTGACTATTTTTGTGCGAAATATATATTAAATAGATTTTATGTCCTATCTTCCTACAAAATCGCCCTGCGACTGTTGCAGCAAAGAAGAAATTCGGCAGCAGATTGATGCTATCGACAAAGAAATAATTTCGCTTTTTGCGCTTCGTTTCAAGTATGTGAGCGAAATTGTAAAGTATAAAAACGATGTAGAAAGTGTTGTTGCTCAGGACAGGAAAACGGAAGTAATTGACCTGCGAGGCAAATGGGCAGAAGAATTAGGATTGGATAAAGCTACTTTTGAACGTATTTTCGAATGCCTTATCAATCATAATATTAACAAGGAACTCGAAATTCTGCAAAAAAGAAAAGTAAGCTAATAATACTTTAGAATACCTGAATAGAATTTTCAAATCTTCAAATTATCAAATTCTCAAATTCAAAATAATGTACAAACAAGAAATCAAAGTAATGGATTGCACCGTTCGCGACGGTGGTTTAATGAATAAATGGCAATTTTCGGACGAATTTGTTCGTGGCGTTTATAACGCATGTGTCGAAGCTGGGGTTGATTATATGGAAATTGGCTACTTGAGCAGCGAAAAAGCATTTAGTCGCAAAGAAATGGGTCCTTGGAAATTTTGCCACCAAAAAGATTTGGAACGCATTGTAGGCAAAAACGAAACCAACCTCAAACTTTCGGCGATGGCCGATATAGGTCGCATCGATTTGGACGATATACCAATGGCGCAGGACAGTTTGCTGGATATGATTCGTGTGGCGTGCTACGTGCATCAGGTGGACAAAGCCATTGCTTTGGCACATCATTGTATGGACAAAGGTTACGAAGTGTGTATCAACTTGATGGCTGTTTCTACTGTAAACGAACATGAGTTGGACGAAGCTTTGAAAGACATTGCGCAGTCGCGTGTAAAAGTGTTTTATGCGGTAGATAGTTTTGGAAGTATGTATGTGGAATCCATTCAGCATTTGGTACGCAAATACATGGCTGCACTGCCAGGCAAAGAAATAGGCATTCATGCACACAACAATATGCAAATGGCTATGTCGAACACCTACACGGCCGTAATGGAAGGTTGCACCATGCTCGATGCTACTTTGATGGGGCTGGGTCGCGGTGCCGGAAACTGTCCGATTGAAATTCTGATTGCATTCCTCAAAAATCCGAAATACCGATTGTTGCCATTATTGCAAGTTATTCAGGATTTTGTTCATCCTATGCAACAACATATCGACTGGGGCTATCATATTCCTTATCTTATTTCGGGTGCACTCAACGCACATCCTCGTAAAAGTTTGGAGTGGATGGATTCGGATCGTAAAAACGATTTTGTAACGTTTATGAAAGAAATGCACGACAACGAAGTGTTGGAATAGAAAAAACAGATATGAAACGAGCCGAATAAAATGGATTTATTCGGCTCGTTTTAGTTTAATATTCAAGCAGTTAAAAAGCGTTTGTTCTTTCGATAATTATTTTTGAACAACTAAATACTTCGAAACACTCCAGAATTTATCAATATTTTTAATTGATATCGTTACGGTTTTGTCTGCATTCACATCAAGCGTATAGCTATCAAGAGGATGACTTGACACAATTTTAACTTTTTTAGCCGCAATAGGTATCGAATTTAATTCGCGTTTATCCACAGAGGTAAATACCGATTTATTGAAGTTGCCACCCATAACCGATTTTGATTGAAATAAACCATTGCTAGCAACAATGCCAGCTTCTTTGAGTGCTTTGGATGTGGCTACGGTATAATGTACCATGTTTAGAGCTGCATCTTGTTCTTTAATAGTATTTTTCTGTCGGTTGGCTTCTTCGCTCAAATTTTGCACATCGCTACTTAATGCATTTACAGTGGTATTAAGTTCCTTTATTTGTACATCTTTTTTCTCTAATTCGATTTGAAGCTCCGATAAAGATGCTGTTTTTTCGACCAACTCAGCTTCCAACCGCTTAATCGTTTCGGCCAATTTTGCATTTTTATTTCCCGAAGCCGCCAATAAAGCTTGAAGTTTGCTTACTTTCGATTTGTTTTCGTCTAAAACATTTTTGAGTTGTTCAAAACGGGCAGCCATTTCCTGTTTTTTTGCAGCATTGTTTCCTTCCAGTCCAAGTTCCATCTTTAAACTTTTTTCTGTTTCGCTAATGGCAGCAAATCCCGAATCAACGGCACCAAGTAAATCGATTGTTTGATTGTAAGACTCCTGAACCACTTTCATGTTTAACTGTATAGAATCCCGCTCGGCAAGTAATGCGATGTACTTTTTCGAACTTTCGACACATGAAGTCGATAATACAACTATTAAAGCCGTTAAAAATGCAAATTTAATTGTTTTCATGCTGATTTTTTTTAGTGTTATAAATATAATTATTTTTTGAAATTTTTAAAGAGTTGAACTTATTAATCGGGTCAAAAGTAATTCATTTATTGATAAAATATTTCATACTAATGAAATATTTTTCGAATTACCATAAAAAACTGCTATTTTCAGGTTATGTGTATCTGACAAATCGTATTTTATCCATTAAAAAAATGAACCGTTTTTAATATTGAAAATTTACTTTTGGTCATCGAAGCTAAAGTTAAGTTACTAGAACAAAATTTTATTTCCTACTTTTTGTGCATTTACAACTCTATTTCCTACCAAAATGTATGTTTTTAATACGCTTATATGCTGGTTATTAGTGTTTATTTGGTATTTATTTGGTATTTAAAAATATTATAAAAAATCTATTGGCTTGATACTGTTACATTTACCCCAAGATACACCCAAAAATATGTTATAAAACATATAATGGCATGATAAATGAATACTAGGGAGCAGAATAACCCCTAACCCCTAAAGGGGGAAAAGAGATATTAGTATTACTAATTTTAACAAGTAATGTTATGATAGAAGGACATAAAATAGACGAAACAAACTTCAACCCCCCTTTAGGGGTGGGGGGTATATTATTAGATGAAAGACAAAAGCAGGTATCGGTTGCCGGAGCCAACGAGCGGACGATAGATTGCAACAAAGCCAGTGTGGCGGGTAGTGTGAGCCAACGTGCATGTGTGTTTTGCGGGTCGCGAGTGGTGCTTTACCCCATTTCGGATGCGTTGCACCTTATTCATGGACCAATTGGTTGTGCGGCTTACACCTGGGATATTCGTGGTTCGCTGTCGTCGGGCCCGGAACTTCACCGACTTAGCTTTAGCACCGATTTGCAAGAGCGCGATGTGATTTTTGGTGGCGAAAAAAAACTGTATCAGGCTGCACTTGAACTTATTAATGCACACAAACCCAAAGCAGCTTTTATTTACTCCACTTGCATTGTTGGCGTTATTGGCGATGATGTGGAACGTGCTTGTCGGATGCTCGAAGATGAAACAGGCATACCGGTTATTGCGGTAGAAGCTCCCGGATTTCAAGGTTCGAAAAAAGACGGCTACAAAGTGGCTTGCGAGTCCATTTTTAAATTAGTTGGGCGTGTAAATAATCCGATTCCAGCAAAAAGCATCAATATTTTGGGCGATTTTAACTTGGCGGGTGAACTTTGGATTTTGTTGGAATATTACAAAAAAATGGGCGTTCACGTAAATGCAACTATCACGGGCGACGGGCGAGTGGAGGCTATAAGCAATGCACACAATGCGGCGCTCAATGTTGTTCAATGCTCTGGCTCAATGAATTATTTGGCAAAATTAATGAAAGATGAATACAATATTCCATCGATGCGGGTTTCGTATTTTGGTATTGAAGATATGAGCGATGCGTTGTACGATGTGGCTCGCTTTTTTAAGGATGACGACATGATGAACAAAGCACGCGAAATGGTTAAAGAGGAAATTTCGCGTATGATGCCGGCATTGGCATGGTACAAAGAACGGTTGACAGGCAAAAAAGCGGCCATTTACGTGGGTGGTGCGTTTAAAGCAATTTCATTAGTTAAAGCACTTCGACTGATTGGTGTTCAGACAGTTATTGTAGGTTCGCAAACCGGAACGCCCGAAGATTATGAGTTGATAAAAAAGCTTTGCGACGAAGGAACTATCATAGTGGATGATTCAAATCCGGTAGAACTTTCGCATTTTGTGAAAGAAAAGCAAGCAGATATTTTTATTGGCGGTGTAAAGGAACGACCTATTGCACATAAAATCGGACTCGGTTTTTGCGACCACAATCACGAACGAAAAGAGCCACTGGCAGGCTACGAAGGCATGATAAATTTTGCCAAAGAAATATATGCTACGGCTATGAGTCCAGTGTGGAAATTTACGAAGACTACCGACCCCCTAACCCCCTAAAGGGGGAATAAGAATGCCCCCAGCCCCTAAAGGGGTGTAAGAAAAAACCCCTAGCCCCTAAAGGGGAACTAAATTAGTATTGATTATTACAATAAATTATATGACAACAAATATACTAGACAAAGGTAACTTAGTTCCCCTTCAGGGGCTAGGGGTCGACAAAGGTAACTTCAACTCCCCTTTAGGGGTTGGGGGTAGATTGGGGGGGTATGTTTCCACTCGCAACTCCTGCAAATTGTGTGCGCCATTGGGTGCTTCGTTGGTTTTTAAAGGAATTGAAGGCTGCGTGCCATTGATTCATGGTAGTCAAGGTTGTGCTACTTACATTCGCCGCTACATGATAAGTCATTACAAAGAACCTGTTGATATTGCTTCGAGCAACTTTAGCGAGGAGTCGACAATTTACGGTGGCAGTCGCAATTTTATTACAGGTATCAATAATATTATCAAGCAATATAAACCAAAAGTTATCGGTATTGCTTCCACTTGTTTGTCCGAAACTATTGGCGAAGACATTCCGGGACATATTCACAATTACAAAGAAGAAAACGCAAACACAGGTGCTAAACTGCCCACTTTTATTCATGCTTCTACTCCAAGTTATTGTGGTAGTCATGCCGAAGGATTTCACAATACCGTGTTGGCAACCATAAAAACCTTGGCCGAATACGAAAATGTACGTAATGAAATTACGATTCTTCCGGGCATGGTTTCGCCTGCCGACATTCGGTATATGAAAGAATTATTGGAAGATTTTGGAATAAAATACACGCTTTTTCCTGATTATAGCGAAACATTGGATAACGAATATACTGCTGAATATCAATTGATACCCACCGGTGGAACAACCGTTCATGATATACAACGTATAGGTAACTCGAAAGCAACAATTGAGTTTGGTGCCAGCTTCAACAAAAGTTTTACTCGCTTAAAAGATAAATCGTCAGTTCAAACTGCCGGTGAATGGTTGGAATCAAAATACTATATTAGAAACTACCAAATGCCTTTGCCAATTGGTATCGAAGCTTCGGACAAATTTATGGAAGCTCTGAAAACCATTTCAGGAAAAGAACTGCCCGAACATCACCGCAAAGAACGTGGACGATTGGTTGATGCCTATATCGATGCTCATAAATATGTGTTTGGCAAAAAGGCATTATTGTATGGCGAAGAGGATTTTGTAACCGCTATGGCCGATTGGTGCAAGGAAATTGGCGTGGAACCTTTTTACATAAAAGGAGCTGATTTTGAAACGCTTAAAGAGAAAGCAAATGAATTTCAACCCGATTTTCTGTTGGGAAATAGCAAAGGCTACTACATTGCCCGCGAACGAAAAATACCATTGGTACGCGTTGGCTTCCCCATTCACGACCGCTTTGGAGCAAACCGTATGCTACATCTTGGCTATCGTGGGACACAGGAATTGTTCGATCGAGTTGTTAATGCATTAATAGAATACAAACAAGAAAACTCGCCCATCGGGTATAAGTATTTGTAAAGGCAATGTCGTTAAGTTAGTGGATAGTAATAAAGAATTTTTAATTCTGCCCCAAACCCCTAAAGGGCATAGCCGTCAAGCTAAGGAAAATATTTAAAAAAAAGAAATTATATTATTTACTAGTTTGTTGACCCCCAACCCCCAAAGGGGGCTAAGACATATTCTCTACAAAAGATAGGAGAATTTAAAAATACTGCGTCTTGAAGCCCCCTTTGGGGGGGGCTTAAGACTGCAACTATATAGTGATTCTCTATTTTTAGAAGCATTTATAGGTAAACGACAGTAATTTCTGTTCTCCGTCAGCTGACGGATTAGGGGCGGATTTACAGAATCATAAATTCCCAGCAATTTATCTGGTCTAAAACAAGAGGCTTAACTTAACGATATTGATTTGTAAAGGCAAATTTGCATTATTTTTAAAAATGGTCAAATAATAAGCCTTTTTGAAATATAGTTCAACTTACTATCGAGAAAAAAGCTGTAATTTTACATTCGAAAATCACTCAATTATTAACCTTATTGATAATCAATTCATTTCAAAATGAATGCAAAATTGAAAGCCACAACGATACTACTATGCTTATTTTTAAGCGTATCTGCTAAAGCACAAACACTGCTCACAAATCCTTATTCGCGCAATAATACCGAATTGCTCAATGGCAAATGGAATGCGCTTATCGACGTGTTTTGCATGGGTGAATCGGGAGGGATTTATAAAAACAAACCGCAACCCACCTCCGGACATCCCAACGAATATACATTCAATAATGGACTTAGGCTAGATGTGCCGGGCGATTTTAATTCGCAACTACCTGAATTGAAATATTACGAAGGCAATGTGTGGTATCAACGAAAAATATCGGTAAACAAAACTACTGATAGAAAGCAGTTTCTTTATTTTGCGGGGGCAAATTACATAACCAAAGTGTGGCTCAATGGCGTATTTATTGGCGAACACGAAGGCGGCTTTTTGCCTTTTCAGTTCGACATAACAAACCAAGCTAAAGCCGGTGAAAACGATTTGGTGGTGCTCATCAACAACAATCGTCGTGTGGATTACATACCTGCTATGAACTTCGATTGGTGGAATTATGGCGGTATTACCCGCGATGTTTTCCTGATTGAAACGCCCAATGTGTATATCAACGATTATTCGATTCAGCTAAAAAAAGGAACAAAAAACAGTATTACAGGCTTTGTAAAAATAGAAGGAGTATCTGCCGCTCAGGGTGTTAATTTAATCATTCCTGAATTGAAAATTAACAAAAAACTGATTGCCGATAAAAACGGTTTAGCTGTTTTCGAGATTACCGCCAAACCACAATTGTGGGAACCGTCATTGCCAAAATTGTACGATGTAACATTTACAACCGACAAAGACACAATTTCCGAACAAATAGGTTTCCGAACCATTGAAACAAAGGGTACTAATATTCTGCTCAATGGAAAACCCGTTTTTCTGAAAGGAGTAAATTTTCACGAGGAAATTCCGCAACGCATGGGACGGGCTTATTCCGATGCCGATGCTGCAATGATTTTAACGGAAGCCAAAGCGCTGGGCTGCAATTTTATTCGCACTGCGCATTATGCTCAAAACGAACGCATTGTGCGTATGGCTGAGAAAATGGGCTTGATGATTTGGGAGGAAATTCCGGTGTGGCAGGGTATAAAATTTACCGACGAAGTGGTGATGGTCAAGGCGCAAAATATGCTCCGCGAAATGATTTACCGAGATAAAAACAGAGCCGCTATTGTAATATGGAGTATTCAGAACGAAACAAAGGCATCGGCTGCCCGCGATAAAATGCTTATTGGTTTAGCCAATCTGACGCGTTCGTTGGATAGTACCCGTTTGGTTGCCGGTGCATTCAATAATATGGGCTACGACAATTCCACACATACATTTATTCTCAAGGATAGCCTTGTGAATTATTTAGACCTAGTAGGAGTGAATAAATACATGGGTTGGTACGATGCTTACAAAACAACGCCGGAGCAAACGAAATGGGATGTGGCTGCTGGTAAACCGCTGCTATTTTCGGAGTTTGGTGCCGAGGCGCTTTACGGACAACACGGCAACGCCAACTCGCCATCATCTTGGAGCGAAGAAATGCAGGAAAAACTGTACCGCGACAATCTGACAATGTTTAAAAACATTCCGAACCTTTGTGGCACTGCGCCTTGGTTGTTATTCGACTTCCGCTCACCCAACCG